>JABDKS010000138.1 GCA_013002105.1 Pirellulaceae bacterium
GTTCTGGGTCAAGAAAACGTTCTCCCGCCGTCCCACGCAAACACGCGATGATTTTCGATTGCGTCTGGGATTCTAGCAATCCGATATCCACGATCAACGCGATCAACAAGGCCCGATGCGGCGTTGCCGATTCGGTGAAACGACGGAGCAACCGATCGATGACGGCCGGATCAGCGATCGGAAAGACTCTTTTGTCGTATCCGTAAAGGGTGACGTCGCGAGCAAAGTTGACCAACGAGAGCGTCAAGGCAGAATCGCACCGGTCAACGATGTCATCCAGTTCTCCAATCGCCGATAGCGATTGGGTCAGCGGGTCACCCGGCATCGCATCAATCGACCGACGGAGCGAATCGGACGACCAACGAGGATCCGTCGGGACATCGAGGAACGTCGAGAATCTCGGTGCAGTCATTTAATTCCAACGAGTAACGGTGCGCAATTACGAATGTGTGCTGATGTTAAATGTAAGCCGCCAGCAATCGTTGGCCAGAACCAGTCTTGGCAAAGTCGCGTTAGGACTGGTCCTGGCCTACTGAACTCGGAACTTGTCGCCCTGGGCCCGGACCTGCTGAAAACCATCAAACTGGATTTTCATTCCGGACGAGCGACGAGCAATTCAAACACGTACCCGTCGCACCTATTCTCCGATAAACGTACCGTCGGGAGCCATGATGAAGTCGTCTGCAACATCCGGCTTTAAAACAGGTATGAAACCGAATAAGCATCCGCGGTTGCTTGACGTCAAATCGGCCATCACGCGAATGTGACGCCGGTTTTTATCGTCCCAAAGAATACTGATCTCGATCGTATATCCGACACCGTTGTGACTCGTGCCCTGGATCACATCCACTGGCGTGTGATGATACGACGAATCGTCGAGCCGCGCAGCGAGGCCGGCATGAGTTTGTTGGCGATAGGTTGCCAAACATTCGCCCAGAATTTGGTTCGCGGTGCCGTCGTCCATTGGTCGATCGCCCATTCGTTAGACACAATGGAGATTGTCGCGAGCATTCGGCGTTGACAAGGTTCTACTTGGTCTGAAAGTGCGTTCGTTCCAGTCCGTGCAATCGTAGAATCATGAACACACAAAGGCTGACGCCGGTGACACACAGGCAACCCACGTACCAGTGCGCTCCGGCGGCTTCGCTCGCAAATCCGATAGCAGTAAAAAGTAGTGCGGCAACAAACGCGACGATCGAGAGTCGTAGTTCTTTTGACGTGGGACCCAGCGAGCAATCCTCCGTTTCGTTGCCTTGCACTTCTGCTTGGGTGTCGGCTGGCAAAACATTCGATGATCGGTCGGCCATTGGACTACTCCGGTGAGAGGGCAAAACGAATTTCGATCAGTGACACGATCTTAGGCATGTTTCCTCGGTCGTGAGGGCGCCGTTACGTGGAATTTGCTGGTTTTTGGTTTAAATGCTCGGTCATACGCCGCCAGCTGTTTTCGCAACGTCAAAACATACGCGTCAGGTTACGAATTCCCCATCAATCGTCAGCGACTCTCCCACAAAGAGGTCGCGCGGTGATCTACTTCATTGCTGACAATGTCTTCCTTTGTTGTCCTCGCGGGCAACGCTCTAGAGCATTTTTGCTCAATACGTGGGATCAATCGTAGGCCAGGACCTGTCCTGGCACAGCTGCGCCAGGACAGGTCCTGGCCTACGAGAAAACTGACAGAACACTAGCGGACTTTTTTATCCAACAGCGGCGCAGCTAGCCCTGAAAGGGCGATACATCCCAGCCCAGGGCAACGCCTTGGTTTGCCTCAAAAACCGCACGAGCTCCCAGCGGGAGAGTGAAGTCAGTGCCATTGGGGGATAACGCCGGTCGTTTTCGCAACCAACCGCGGCTATCGCCGTGCGGCTACCGGGACGGGAAAACTCAACGTTCTGATTCCAAAGTGGCGCTGTCCAACAAGCAGCGAAAGGCGACCAACCGGGTGCCATCTGCAGCCATCGCTTCGCCCGGTTGTACGGCTTGCCTGGACCGACAAGCATTCAATCCTGTGTTTCGAAAAGGTTCAGTTACTTTTCAATTCGATCCTGAGTTCTGCATTGTCGCCCGACGACACGGCGGTCACACCCTGGGTCGTTGATTGATCCGGTTTGTCCGTGCCGACTCGGACGGTGTATTTGCCCTCGGCGTAGACAGGCGGCTTGAATCGGTTGGACGTCGCGCGAACCGTGTACAGAATTTCGCCGCCGGACTCCTGTACCACTTGTATGACCGGACGGTCGGCTCCGCTGACAACGACCTGCGGTAAATGTCCCACGACCTTGCGGCCATCGTTATCGCGGTAGTCAAAGGTGATCGGCCAGCCAGCGAATTGTTCACCGTCACCGGCGGAGGCGTCGGCAAACCGAGGCCAACATTCCACCGTGATTTTCTGTGATCTCTTGTCAAATCGGACAATTCCAAAACCGTCGGCCCGCTGAGTCTCGTCGGTGCGATCGGGAGGATTGGCGTACGCCATCATCGAAATTTTGTTGCCGAGCCCGTCCAAAAAGTCGCCGGTCCACGATAGTGGGCTGTCAGGAACTGGATTCGGTCCCGGTTTTTCGTCTTCCGGCCACCACCAACGCCCGTAAATCGTGTTCACGATCGCTGGACTCGTAAACGCGTAAGGTCCATCGCCAAACTGATCGATGCCATGTTTGACAAACACCGCCAAGTGCTGATCGCCGCACAGATGCGGCGCCCAAGCACGACGAATTTCTCGCAATGCTTTGTTGCGGCCGGTCTGCGGCCAGGCATTGCTGTCCAAATCGGCGAGCAACCGATTGTCTTCGGAACCGTGCAGATGCACCGCGCCACAAAACGCGGTCTGTGACAGTACGCATTTCATCTCCGCGCCGGTCCAGTCTTGGCTCCACTGATTCAAAAACTGCAACTGTCGGTCACCCAAAAGTTTCAGCGAAGGCAGATCGACGGCCGCGCGATCGTATTTGGGGTCGTTGATATGGTCTGGTCGCGGCCCCATCTTGGGAATCTTGCCCTCCGGACCGCTTTTGAACTTGCGGTCTTCGATAATCGCAAAATTGATTCCCCCGACGGTCAGGTCGGTGTAATAGACTTCCATGCCGCGATCGATTGGCGTTGCGTCATACGGATCGGGTAGGTGCCAAGTTTGACAGCGTTGCACCATATTGACGTACTTAGCCGGATAAAAATAGCCTCCGCTGGGCCCCGCTGGTGTTGCGGCACGCTTGCCATTCTCGCCCCACAAATTGGCTTGGCCAATGTCATGGTCATCGGGGATCGTAACGACCGGCCGGTCTTTCAAGAGGTCACGAAACTGCATCCCGAATTCCAGCCAACCGTACGTGTGTTCGGTGTGGTGGTAGGATTGATCGCCTGCAAAAAACAGCAGGTCCGGATCCAGCTTTTTCAAATTTTCGATCATCTTGGGTCGCGGACCCGGCGTTCTGGAACTATTGCACGACAGGTTGCCGACAACCACAACGTCTTTGTCGATCGGGTCCTTGCGAATCAGGCCTTCAAATACTGCACTTTCGCCATGCCGAACTCGGTACGCGACACTCTTGGTGTTGTCCCAGTTCTCGAGACGAAAGTGAGCACTCCAACCGAGTTGGATGATTGGTTGTTGGGCGACCTCCTGCCAATTGCCCGCGTCATCCTGCAGCTCCAAGCGAACACTCTTGGCTTCGTCAGGTTTCAGCGGAAACATCTGTGCAGTCAGTTTCAGGGTTCCGTGATCGTGCGTGTAGACAGCGAATGCGACGACTTCGTCACGCGCGACGTCCAGATTCATCGCGCGTCGCCGGTTCGGTTTGACTTTCCACCACTCGCCCGTGGCCATCGTTTCGACGTTCTTGAACTCCTCGCCGAAAACGCCAGCCGGTTCCTGCGCGATCACCGTCATCGGAAAACCGACGACGGCGAGCATGGTACCCACGAGAAGACAAACGAATTGAACATGACGCAACATGTGAAACACTCTCTCTACCAAATAGAAACGATCGATACCCTCCATGATATTCTGACAGCTCCCCACACCCGGCAACAGTCCCGGCTACCGTTGGAGAACAAACGGTGAACATTGTGCTCGGTTCATACTTCATCACACACCACTGCGGCGACTGGAATGTTGTCCACCGATAGTCCCAGTAACCGGTCGCGTTCAAGGGACCACCACGATGACGAAAAGATCGTCAGCCCAGTTGTCTACGAATTGGCCGTAGCGGTCCGAAAACGGCGTGTCAGGGCAGGGAAATTCATTCCTCGCAGTCGCCGCATGCTCGGACGTTCAATCCAGTAGTGCAAAGCGGACGCGAGCCCGACGCTGACGGCACAAGCGACAGCGATCGAAATGATCGAATGAAAGCCGGCTGACTCCAGCTTTTGAATCACGACATAGCCAATGTTTTGGTGCGTCAAATACAGCGTGTACGAGATCGCGCCCAACCAAACCAACGGTCGCGATGCCAACACTTTTAAACGTCCAGCAACGGCCATCGCCAGTACACTTGCCAGCGCGACATCCACCACCGCAGCGTAGGTGCTGGTCATCAAACAGATCGAACCGAAACAGATCGCCAACGCGAGCTTGTGCAATCGAGTCGATTGGCCATCGCGATGCCATTGGTAACACAACAATCCGAATCCAAAGAGCGGAATGAATTCGAGACTTGCGAGTGTAGAGAATTTGCCAAGCACTGAGCCGACGATAGGGTAAAAGGACGCGGCGTAACTGGTTGCGACATGGACCGCAACAGCGACCGTCACCCATGCGATCGTGATGCATTCTGGTCGCCGGAATGCCCCCGCTCGATAGAGCAGCAGCATGTTGGCATAGAAGATCAATTCGGCTTGCAGCGACCAATACGCACCATCGATATGGGGAACTTTTAACATCCCCTGGATCATCGTCGTATTGACTAACGCTTCGACCACCGTGACTTCCTGTCCCGGCAACCCGAACAGGCTGACGACGACAAACGTCATCAATGCGGCAGCCCAATAGGCGGGATAGAGACGTGACAGGCGTCCCCAAGCAAATTTCCAGCTATCAGATGTTCGCTCCAACGTCATCAGGATGACGAACCCGCTGAGCATAAAAAACAAATTGACACCGAAGTAACCACCCGGAACGCTCAACGGGATCGATTGGCTGTGGCCGAACAGGTCATCGTAGCGTGTCGTGTAATGAAACAACACAACGGCGACCGCCGCAATCCCACGCAGCGCATCGAGCTCACTAATTCGTTTGCCGGTCGGGCGATTCGCAGACTGTAAAGTCGTATCG
>JABDKS010000152.1 GCA_013002105.1 Pirellulaceae bacterium
CGGACGGTGGCGCGAGCCTGGACGAATAGCCGATTCACATTCTGTGTTCCTGTCCAACGGCGTTCCTGTCCAACGGCAGCCGAACATCAACATCATTGACTGATGGAGCGACGTCAAAGGGTTCGGTCGTGGAACCACAGTAAGAGGGATCAGGCCTGACAACGCTCTGGTTAACAGTATTGGCGACCTACTCGGATCCGCTGACGTCATTGACTTTCCACAAACCCCTTGCGATCAACAGGCTTGTTCGACGGGCTTGTTCGACGGGCTTGTTCGACGGGCCTGGGCAGTTTGCACCGAGACCCGTCGGGGGAATTCACTAGGCAGCGATGTCAGTATCCATCAAGGCGCACATCAGATCAGCAAATCGCACTTCTGCTTCGCGGCGTCGCTGAACGCGTTCCGCCTTACTCCAGGTCGAACGAATCGTGTTCACGCGACGAGAGATTTCGGCATCTGATGGCAGCGTCTCATTCTGAGCGGCGACTGTCGCGTTTGAGACGTTCGAGACGGTTTCGTTAGGAATTTGGGCTACTGTCAACATGGGTGAATCCCTCCAAAAAGAGTAGTTCGTCGGCGGATTAACCGACTGGGCTAGGATTGGCCATCTTTCAGCCGCTCGCTGCCAGGTTGTGTGCTGACCACCGCGGTCATTGCGAAGGCCTGAAAGAGCAAGCGGTGTGCCAATCTGTAGATTTGACGCAACGGGCACCCATTGAGTTCGCAACAAAAGCGACGAATACACCGTTTTTTACGGTCGATTGTGAATAAAATCACATGCAGAAAGTTTCTTTCTTCTTTTCGCTACGGCACTAGCAAAAAGCGGTTTCTTCAAACCGTTGCAATTCTTGCAACTGCCGACCCGGCAGATTCATGACCAACAGGCCATCTCTCTGAGACCCGATTGGTCCCTTTGCATCCAACCGATGGTCATCAGCGACGTCTTGGGCAGTCCCCCCGGAATCGCTCCCAATGATGGCAAGCACCAATTGCCGCCAAGTTGGTCGTTTGCATTGCCCACGCAGTTCCACATATTGCAACTGACCCTCTGCGTCGTACAGCATTCCAAAAATCTGCTCACTGCCGCCCACCTGCGTCCAGACAAACGAGCCATCCGGCTCCAAGTAAAGCCGCGGCAATGCTTGCAGTCGTGCCGCCGCAGATTCAAAGGTCGTTGCGATCGGACCGCAGTCGGTGCCGTAAAGATAGAGATGAAATGATTGCATAAGTGGCGTGATCGATCCCCTTTGAGCTCAGGTTATCACGACGTCGACCCCGAACACTGCGGAAAGACCCCGAACACTGCGGAAAGACCGCGCCATCAACTCTGCAGTTGTCTTTCCCATCATAACACGCCCCTGCCGATATCGTCCGGTCGGCAGAGGCGACCAATCCTATTTTCGCAAGAGCATTTTTTTGAAATGTCATAGTCTATTGCGCGCGAGGAAAAGGGGTCAGGAATCAATAGTGCGAAGCACCCTTCGGGCCATTTGGCTATTGATTCCTGACCCCTTTTCCGGCTCGTCCCACATCATTCGTAAAAATGCTTTAGAGACATCCACCGATGATGGCGCCACTGGACGATCAAATCGAACCACTGCAATCGACCGCACTTTTCAACCTGCCAACCGGGCTGCCAACCGGCAAACCTGTAACCGGTCATGAAACACGCAACGAGATTTTGATCTTCCGATACACGCGTGAAACAAGTATGGGAGGTTTCATCGAAATGTTGCGTCCGGAATGTCGCGACGTTGAAACGATGGGTCGCGCGCACGATTCGCAGGTTCATTCAGCTGGCCGCCGGCCGTTGTCCCATCACCCATTCACCAATCAGGTCCGACGGATCGACTGATAGGGAATCACTATGTATTCGCATTGGCAACCGAGCCCCGGTCTCCCCATCCAGCCCATCCAGCCCTGGCAACTTGCCGACGCCTACCACGCTGCCCGCGACGCGGAAACTCGGTTGGGAAATGCGCAACACGCGTTCACGTGCGAAACCGAACAGCTACATACCACCATTGCTGCGCACGAACATTCCAACAAGATTCTCCAAGGAACCGTCGCCGACCTCCGCGCCAGACTCGCCTTACGCACGGAAGAATTGACGACTGCACAGCGTGAAGCCGGCGAAGCCGCCTCCGCGGCGACGCAGCAGATCCATCAGCTTTCGTGCGAGCACGCTGCGGAATCCAAACGCATGCGCGAAGTCGTCTCCGGCCATCAACGTGCGGCAGCAAAAAAAGAGCAGTTACTGAACGTCCTGACCGCCGAAAACCAACGCAATGAATCGGCCTTGAACCAAGCGTTAAACCAAAACCAAGAATTGAGTCAAAGGCTGCAACAGACGACGCAAGAAAACACATCCCGATTGCGAGTAGCAAAATCTCGTTTCATTGAAGCTCTCCGAGTGGTCGCCAATCAGCAAATCGACATCCACCGCCGGGGCAAACAGCAACGAGTTGCCAAGACTCGATACGTCGACGCTCTCCGCATCGTTGCCAATCAACAAGTCGAAATTCACCGCCTGAGCAAACAGCTACCGATCGCCAAGACCCGATACGTCGAAGGCCTCCGCATCGTCGCCAATCAACAGATCGAAATCCATCGCCTGCGCAAACAGCTGGACGAAACGGAAACTCAACACAAAGCAGATGTTGAATCACTGCAACAGCAGCTCAGCGAAGTCGAGATGACGGTCACCAGGCGTGACCTAACGCTGAGCGACCTAGACCGACTTTGCGACCAACGCACCGCCGAGACCTCTGATGCACAAAACTCGGTCGATACGCTACGTTCGCAACTCGCTGACGCACAAGAAAACCACGCGCTTGAGATCGAACTTCTGCAGGAAGAAATTGACACGCGTCAGAATGTAATCCAATCGCTTAGGTCTGAACTAACCCAAGCCTCGGAGTTATTGCAGGCCAAGCAGATCGAACTTGACCACTTCGCTCACATGAGTGAGGCGATCGACCTACAACTTTCGACCGCGGTCGAATCGCACAATCGAGAAATCGCGCAGTTACAAAGTACCGTCATTGAGTCAGAGCAAGCTGCCGAATCAAAAAATTCAGAACTACGGCAGTTGGCAATGAATTTGGTGCAACGCGAAACGGAGTTCAATGCGCAAATTGAACAGACCAAGGCGGAGGCGGATGCAAAATTGACTGAGGCGATCGATCAATACACCGCTGAAATCGAACGACTGCAGGGAATGATTCATACTCTCGAGGAGACAGGGAACGACCGTGAAGCTCAAATCCATGAACTGAACCACCAAGTCCAGCAAAACCAACTCCAATTTGCTCAGTTGCTGCAACAACACGAGCAGCAAGCCGAGCAAGCACTGACGGAGTCCCAGCATGAACTTGATATGCAAATCCAACAACTGCAATTACTCCTTCAGACAACCGAAGCACGGCTGCACGCCACGGAGTCCGAACTCGCGAGCAAACAGTCCGAGCTCGCGGAAAATCAGTCCGAACTGCAGCAATTGCGTACCTCGCTGAAATCCACGCACCAAGTATTACAGCAGCACCAGAACGATCCATCCGCTTCGCTTGAAATCCAACGCCTGACCGATCAATCTGCCGACGACCGTGCACTGATCGCGAGCCTACAGCAGCAAATCAACGAACTCTCCCAGCAGCACACCCAACAATTGCAAGAACGGGACACCGAAGTTGCACGTTACGTCGCACAAGTCGAAGAACTTAGAACCTTGCTTGATTCAGCGAATGTGACTGCCGATCAGACTGCACAGTGGAGCGACCGCGAAACTGAACTGAACCAGACAATTGCTGAATTGCGATCGTCGCAAAACCAAAACTCGGAATCACTCTCGCAGCGCATCAACGACTTGGAGACACATCTGGCCGCGACAATC
>JABDKS010000172.1 GCA_013002105.1 Pirellulaceae bacterium
CGATTGGATTTTCAGGTACCCGCGGACGAAATCTGTTTTTTCTGTGTAACGATTCGAACGCAATCTCGCTGCTATTGGTGAACCCGGTGCGACGGCGATTGGCGAATCGGGGGCTGACTCCGATATCAGCGATCGGCCCGCAGAGTGCTTTGCACGAATGGGGATCTGCTCCTTTTCGCTGCACCAGTCGGTTTGGAACCTACGAAAGTCTCAAGACTTAAACGCGAAATACACCCGAGAGAGCACGATGTTGCGGTACACGTTCGTTCGACAAGACGATCAAAGTGATTGCGGGACTGCCGCCCTCGCAACCGTCGCGCTGCACTACGGATTTCGATTTCCCGTGCAGAAGCTTCGGACGATTGCTGGAACAGACCGCGCTGGCACAAACCTGATGGGGTTGGTGACAGCGGCCGAGACGATCGGATTTGTTACACGCCCTGTTAAAGGTTCGCTTTCCGCACTATCGAAAATCTCTTGTCCAGCCATCGCCCACGTCATCAACGATGACGGTTCGGGTCACTTCGTCGTGATTCACAAAGTCACCAAATCGAAAGTTGTTATCGCGGATCCCGGCCAAGGAATTGTCAAACTGAAAGCCGAGAAGTTTCGTGAAATCTGGACGGGCTATCTGCTATTGCTCGAACCAGACGCCACCCGAGAACTGCGAAAAAACGATCAGACCCCAAGTCCCTTTCATCGGTTAATCCATCTGCTATGGCAAGCTCGCGCCGTGCTGCTGGAAGCTTTCGTCTGCGCCGTGCTGATGACGCTACTTGGAATCACAACCTCGTTTTTTGTTCAACATCTTGTCGATTCGGTGCTCGTTCGAAATGAAGTGGCCTTGCTGAACGCGTTTGGGATCGGCATGACCTTGGTGCTGATTTTTAAAGTCTTTTTTGGAATCATACGTCAGTATCTGTTGGCATACGCGGGGCGAAAAATTGACCTGACCCTTATCTCTGCTTACGCACGGCACATCTTTGCGTTGCCGATGTCATTTTTCGAGATGCGGCAAGTGGGAGAAATTCTTTCACGCGTCAACGATGCGGGCAAAATTCGCGAGGCAATCAGCGGTACGGCACTCACCGTCATGGTCGACGCTGTCATGGTTCTCGTTTCGGTAACCGTACTGTGGTGTTACGACCTGCAGCTTGCAGCGATGGCGACCGCCTTCATTCCTGTGCTAATGCTCACCGTGCTTGCTCATCAGCCCGCGACAAAACGATTGGCGCGTCAGGCAATGGAAGAAGATGCCAAGTTCGACGCTCACTTGGTCGAAGGCGTCACCGGCGTCGAAACGATCAAAGCCTACTCGCTGGAACGAATGCGTTGCGAAGAGGGCGAGCAAAAGCTGGCCAAAGTAGTTAAGTCGATTTTCTCGCTGCAGCTGCTGGGAATCAGCCTGACATCAGCGGGAATGATCGTGAACACAGTGGCTGGAATTGCGACCCTTTGGTATGGCGGACATCGCGTGATCGACGGGGCGCTGTCCGTCGGACAACTCCTGTTCTTCTACACCATGCTTGGTTACATGCTGACGCCGCTGGAGCGTCTGGCAGCGGCGAATTTAAGCATCCAGGACGCGCTCGTGGCCATGGATCGCCTGTATCAAGTGATGGACTTGGATGCAGAGGATGCGTCCGATTCATCCAAGGCCGGGTTTCCAAGTCTCCGTCACTCGATCGAGCTCCGCGACGTTACGTTTCGCTACGGTTGTCGTGACGATGTGCTGAAAAATGTCAGCCTGAAAATTCCAGCTGGCGCCAAGGTTGCCATCGTCGGACAAAGCGGTTCAGGCAAGTCAACACTCCTGAAACTGCTTACCCGATACTACGATCCGGTCAACGGGCAAGTCCTTATTGACGCGACCGACATGCGAGATTTTGAGCTTTCCTCGCTGCGACGTGGTATCGGCTTGGTCTCGCAAGAACCCTCTGTGTATTCCGGCACAGTCAAAGAAAATATCGCCTTGGGTAATCCAGATGCCAATATGAGCGAAATTATCTCGGCAACCAAGGCCGCCGGTTTGGATCGATTCGTCGCTGGCTTACCTGACCGTTACGACACGCTGATTGGTGAACGTGGCACGAATCTTTCCGGCGGACAACGGCAACGCTTGGCGATCGCCAGAGCACTGGTGCGAAAACCGCAAGTGCTCATTTTTGACGAAGCGACAAGCCATTTGGATACCGCGACGGAAAAAGCCATCCAGCGGAGCATGCAAAACGAATTCGCAAATAGAACAGTCGTGATGGTCGCACACCGACTAAGCACGATCAGAGACGCCGATCTGATTTACCTGATGGATCAAGGATCGGTTGCCGAATCCGGGACCCATGATGAATTGATCCGACAAAACGGCTTGTACGCAGATCTTTGGCGAGCCCAAACCGACGGGAGTCAATCGCTCGCACCAGCTAATGGTAGCACGTCGTGTGCCGCCGCGTTCGGTCCAAACTAATTCGACAGCATTCATTTTCGAGATCTACCACATGCGAACAACAGCCTATCAAACCATCGAGGATTGCACTGAATTCCGGCAGTTGATCAACACGCCGATGTCCAAGCCCATGCATGCAACCATCCTGGTCTTCATTGCGTCGATCGCCGCGCTACTGATCTGGCTTGCAATGACCCAGGCTAACCTTGTGGTGTTGGCCGAAGGACGTGTACGCGCGATCTCCGCCCAGCGCGATGGGTGGAATGAACAAACGACGCACGTTGCCAGCGAAAGCGGCGGTACCGTGGAATCGGTTTTCGTGAATGTTGGCGGCCAAGTCAGCAAGGGCGATCCGCTGCTTTCCTTCGAAACAAAACGCTTGCGAAATGAACTGCTACAACTGAAGCATTCTTTGGCAACGAAAAAGAACGAACTACAACGCTTGCAGGAATATCAATTACTTTTGCAAGAAAAGGCTCAGCATCAACAAAGCGAGATCAAGGCAAAAACGCACGATACGATCGAACAACTTAAGTTAGCCAAACAACAACAAAAATCCGCGATACGCGTTGCAAAAGTGCAGCTTGATGATGCCCAAGATAAACTCGGCCGAGTTCGCGGCCTGCATCGACAAAATGCCGCGTCTGATCGAGAATTCTTAGAGACGCAAATGCTGCTCACACAAGCAACCGAAAAACTCAAGCAGGCCGAAATACCCGTGCTGGAAACCCACGTTGACGTACTCCGCGAATCGTTGGAGGCGGCCGTTCGGGACGCGCGCGTTCAGAAAAAAGCAACTCAGATTAGAATCGATGCCAAGCATGGAGAGTTAAAAGAAACAGAAATCGAAATCGACGCAGTTCAGTTACGCATCAGCCAATCAAATGTGGTTGCGACGACCGATGGCGTCATCACTCAATTAGATGTCAAGCCTGGTGATGTCGTACTCAGCGGCAAAGTTGGAATCAGTATCGTCAAACGAGATGCGTTGGCGCTGGTCGTCGAAGTCAGTTCCGCCGACGTCGCACGACTTGAGCACGAAATGCCAGTAAAGATCAAGCTGGATGCGTTTGACTATCGACAATACGGTGTCGCCAATGGAAAAATCCAATTCGTTGCACCCGATTCGCATCTTTCGGACGATGCCCAGGGGCGACAGTTGGCCACCTACCAAGTCATGATTCGCCTCTCCGAGGATCACGTCACGCGAGGAGACAACATCGGAAAGATCAAGCTCGGCATGATTGGAATCGCCGAAATCGTTCTCCAACGCAAATCTCTGCTCTCGCTCTTGCTGGACCGAATCAACGGCACAATCAGCCTGAACTAGCACGGACATCAAGGCATTTCGATAGCTTCCAAGCGTGCCCGTTCTCGCACCTGAATCGCGTTAAGCATGTACTGTTTGGTCGCATGTAGTCGCCGCCGCTATGTCGAAATTTTCTCAAGCGGACGGAGCGATCGACGATCACGAAAACTCTCAGCCGCTGCGCGGACAACATCAACTCCGATCGCGGATCATCAATACGGATCGGAGTGTTGTTTTCGGGTTTGATTCGACTTCGCATGAATCAAAATAAAAGTGCGATTATTCAGTTCAGTCTTTGTAACAACTCAATCGCTTTTCCGCTCTAGCATGCGTCGGTCGAGCAGCTTTGCTCGATTGCCATCATCGGAACGAATCGGTGTGATTCGTCCACTTCAAGAACGAATTCTCAAGTAGAGGAGTATTGTGATGAAACGCAAAGAAACAACGCTTGCAAAGTTGCAAGCAGGTTTGACACCACGCGAAAATGCTGCTGATCAGGCTAGCGGCGTAGACGTTGTCAACTTGCAAGCAGAAGAATTGCAACGCATTTCTGGGGGCCGCCGGATGTCGTTCGGCGCCACGTGTCCGACCTGCAGCGGTGGCTGCGAAGACGACTGTGGTTACGACCCCTGCTAGTCGCAGACGTCAACGGATCGCGAGCACCAGTACTCGGACTGGTTGCTCGCACCGTTCACTTCCAACTCCCACGGTTTGGATCAGCTAACATGATTGAAACAGCACATCAACCTCCAGCACAGACGATTGACCTGGAAGGCTTTTTGGTCGGTAGTGATTTGCACCAAGTCTGTCTGGTGATGCCGCCCTACACGCTTGAACTGGCGCCCGATGACGTCGTGCACGTC
>JABDKS010000182.1 GCA_013002105.1 Pirellulaceae bacterium
CTTCTGGATTGTCCGGCCCGTCACGAATTGCCGGGCGACCGACCGTCGATGCAAAAACTAGCGTTCTTGTTAGGCGAGTCGGATCCGGCCATGATCTCTGCACAAGCACAACAATCACGGCAGAAAATCCGCAAGCTGTTCGACCAAATTTTTGACGCAGCAGCCAGCTGAGTGCAGCCGAATCAGTTCTGGCATTGCGACCCAGTGCGTCGTGACTGCCGTCATCCCTGCCATCCTTCGTCCTGGCGGATAGTCCAACATGCCCGATGCAAACCCCAATCGCGACCCCAAGCAGCTTCGTTCCTATCGCTGGTTCGGTCCCGATGACATGCGTTCTTTCGGTCACCGATCCCGACTCAAGGCGATGGGTTTTGATGACATCGATTATCAAAACCGGCCGGTCGTTGCGATCCTGAACACCTGGAGCGAACTGAATACCTGCCATTCGCATTTTCGCAACCGCGCAGACGAAGTGCGCCGTGGCATCTTGCAATCAGGCGGTTTTCCGGTCGAAGTTCCGGTGATGTCGCTTGGCGAAATGTTGATGAAACCGACGACGATGCTGTACCGCAATTTGTTGGCGATGGAAGTCGAAGAGGTTCTGCGTTGCCATCCGATCGATGCCGCCGTACTGATGGGCGGCTGTGACAAGACCGTGCCCGCGATGTTGATGGGGGCGATCAGCGCCGACATTGCGTCGATTTTTTTACCCGCTGGCCCGATGCTGAGTGCTCGATGGAAAGATGTCACACTGGGCAGTGGGAGCGACGTCTGGAAATATTGGGACGAACGACTTGCCGGTAATCTTTGCGACCGCGATTGGAAAGGAATCGAAAACTGCATCGGTCGCTCGGCCGGCACCTGCATGACGATGGGGACCGCCAGCACAATGGCGTGTGTCACCGAAGCGATGGGTTTCAGTTTGCCCGGAGCCGCAAACACACCCGCCGTCGTCGCCGAACACTCGCGTTTGGCAACACGGACCGGACGCCGGGCGGTCGAAATGGCCTGGGAACAACTGAAACCGTCGCAATTCATGACCTCGGAGTCGATCGACAATGGACTGATGACATCGCTCGCGATTGGCGGCAGCACGAATGCGATCGTCCACCTGATCGCCATCGCAGGGCGACTGGGCATCGAACTGACACTCGATCGATTTGACGAATTGTCACGCATCACGCCCATGATCGGTGACATTCGACCGGCCGGACGCTACCTCATGGAAGACTTCTATAATGCCGGCGGTTTGTCCGCGCTACTGTGCCGAATGACGGATCTATTGAATACCGATTGCCAAACCGTCAACGGAGTCACGCTGGGTGAACAAATTGCCGGCGCCGAAGTCATCGATGACGAAGTGATCCGAACACGAGACAATCCGGTCGCAAAATCCGGCGGCACGTGCTTGTTGAAAGGCAATCTGGCACCCAACGGATGCGTGATCAAATCGGTCGCCGCAGATCCTAAGCTGCTTGTTCACAAAGGCCCGGCGATCGTTTTTGACAATTATCCGGCGATGAAAGAGCGGATCCATGATCCCGAACTGGACGTCACCGCCGATAGTGTGTTGATCCTCCGCAGCGCCGGACCGTTGGGCGCACCGGGGTTTCCCGAATGGGGAATGTTGCCGCTGCCAAAAAAACTATTGGAGACGGGCGTGCGAGACATGGTACGGATCAGCGACGCACGAATGAGCGGCACCAGCTACGGAACCTGTGTATTGCATATTGCGCCCGAGAGCGCCGCCGGCGGACCGCTGTCGCTGGTACGTGATGGCGACCAGATCGAAATCAACGTTCCCGAGCGGACGATCCATTGGCACGTCAGTGAAGCAGAGATTCAGAAACGTCGCGACGCCGCCCCGCCACTGCAAGAACTACCACCACGCGGATACTCGCACCTGTACGCCAAACACGTCACACAAGCCGATCAGGGTTGTGATTTTGATTTTCTGGCCGGACGTAGCCCCGGCCAAGAACCCGGAATCCACTAACCGGACAGCGATATTTAGGCCCGACTACTAACTCCAAGCACGTGTTTTGATGTGGCGCGAATCGACGTCAAAGAGCGAATTGATTCACAGATCGCGGGATGAGCCGATGAAATGTAAATTCACGCTCGTTCAGGGAGAGAAAGAAAATTGCGACAACCACGTAACATCAAGAAGCACGAGCGAGTGAGCCAAGTACCGCAGATCCAATTACTGACGCTTCGAGGCATCATTTTGCGGTGCTTTGATCTCAAAGCGGCGTTGTCCAGCTAGAACGAGCCTTCATCGAATCCCAGCATTTCCACTTCGACCAACGACGAAAAGTTCCGTTATGAAAACGTCCCCTTTCGATCCCAAACATCTCCGCGATTCCGTATTCGCTGTCCCACCCATGGCCCGCGATCGCAACGGTGTGGTTTGCGCGGACGAGAACAAGAAAATCATCCGCCATTTGGAATCCGGCGGTATCCGCTCCATTCTGTACGGCGGCAATGCAGTTTTTTATCACATCAGTCTCAATGAATTTGCAACGACCTTGTCAGTGTTGGCAGACTCCGCAAGCTCCAACACGGTCATCGTTCCGTCGATTGGTCCGGCGTACGGGTTCGCCGCTGATCAAGTAGACGTGTTACGTGACTTTGAATTTCCCACTGTCATGTTGTTGCCGTCACGTGATGTGGTCGACCAGGATGGGATCGCGACCGGCGTGCTGCGGTTGGCCGATCAACTTGGCAAACCGATCGTCTTGTACTTGAAGATCGACGAATGGCTGGACCCAAAACTGATCGAGTCGCTGGAATCCGATGGTGCGATTTCGTGGATCAAATACGCGGTGGTCCGCGACGATCCTTCAGACGACGACTACCTCCGCCGCGTGATTGATGTTTTTCCAACCGATCGAATTGTCAGCGGCATCGGCGAACAACCCGCGATTATCCATTTGCGAGATTTTGCAATCACGGGATTTACCAGCGGATGCGTCTGCGTCGCGCCGGCTCGGTCGATGGAGATGATGCACGCAATCCACGCCGGGGATTATGACAAAGCCGAAGAGATCCGCCGTTGGTTTTTGCCACTGGAAGATTTACGCAATCAAATCAATCCGATCCGAGTCTTGCATCACGCCGTCGATGCCGCAGGCATTGCCAAAACCGGTCCGCTGCAACCGTTTCTGAGCGATTTACCGGACGATCAGATCGACCAGATCTCGATCGCCGCCCGATCGCTGCTGACCTAGCGGGGCCAAATCTCGGGAACCCTGACCACGGCGAATACCCTAAACTTGTTTGCATGACCAAACCGCACAGCTTCAAACGCCCGCTACTGTTCACGTTGATCGGCTCCGTCGTACTCGGCGCCCTGATCGGAATCTTTTTGGTTTTGCAGAATCGTTGGGGCTGGCTGGAGGTGCGCGTGATGTTGACGACGGTCGTCATCGCCGTGGCAAGCCTTTGCGGACTCGCCTGTGATCTTTCCAAGATTCTCCGCGGTCGCAACATTTTGCCGCATCTCGGTCTCGTCGCGACACTGGTTTCTGCTGTTCTGATGCTGATGGTCGTGTGGGAAGTGATCGACTCCGAAGCCGCATTCAAAGCGACGATGACCGTCACCATCTTTGCTGTGGCGACGGTTCATGTCTGCTTGCTTGGCATCGCCCGACTGGTCGGTAATTACCGCTGGGTTTACTTCGTCACGACGCAGCTGATCTACGGCCTTGCTGCGATGTTGATCGCGATCCTGTTATTCGAGATCAATTCGGAAATGCTTTGGCGATTCATCGCCGTCCTATCAATCGCGGTCGCCGCGGCCACCCTGATCATCCCCATTCTTTATCGACTTGGCCGCACGCCGGAAAATCGAGCCGAGACGTTGATGCCAACGGATGAACGCAATCTAGCCAAGATCGATGAAGAACTCGAGCATTTGCGCAAACGGGTCGCGACGCTGGAAAAGCTCCGCAACGAAATTGTCGGCGGTGCTAGCGACACCACGGGCGATGTGGCTTCTTAGGTTCCGCGGCGATTTCCAAACCAGCGAATCTGCATTCGGTCGCAATACCGGAATCCGTTCTGCAGTGCCCAAGGTTTTAACCACGCGATGGCCGCATCCATCGCTTCGATCGTGCTTCCCTGCGGCATGATCCATACCTCGTTCGCCGGCGCTTTCAACTCTTCTGCGATCTCGACGACTTCGTCATAGTCCTCGGGCGAGTCAACGACGAATTTCAGCTGATAACTGGGCGATCGGTCGATCAGACGTCGCATCACATCGATCGGCAATCGTCGCTTGCGATGAATCTCGTTCCAATGCGGATGCTCTCGGGCGTCCGGCGCACTACTGCGAAACTTGGGACTGATCGACATCAGATCGCAGTGCAGGTCGCGATCAATCGTACCGGCAGTTTCGACGGTCACATGCAAGGAAGCTTCCTGCAGCATCCGACAAAGGCTCACCGACTCACGTGGCAACATCGGCTCGCCGCCGGTCAGTACCACATGGTTCCGCCCCGAATCAACCGCCTGTTGGACGATCTGATCGAGCGGAATCTGTTCGCCGGATGGATTCCAAGATGCATAGGGTGTGTCACAAAACCAACATCGCAGGTTGCAACCACTGGTACGGACAAAGAAACTGTCCGTTCCGGTCAGTTTTCCCTCGCCTTGACGACTGGCAAAGGTTTCGGAGATGCGTAGCGTCCCCCTAGTCGTCGTCTGCGACCCGTGCAAGAATCCGGAATTACGTAGCGGAGAAATCAACGTTGAGCGAAAAAAGCGACTTTTGTGAACTGCTGGAGGTGTTTGATAACCCAGCACCGCAGCGAAATTTTACCATCGAGCACCATTGCCCGGAATTTACGTCGGTCTGCCCCAAAACGGGACAACCCGATTACGGAACCATCGTCTTCAGCTACGTTCCAGATCAACTGTGCGTGGAACTGAAGAGTCTAAAAATGTACTTGCAGCGATTTCGCAACGAGGGCATTTTTTACGAAGCGGTGACGAATCGAATCATGGACGACTTTGTTGCGATCGTAAAGCCGAGATCCGCGACGGTCGAAAGCCGCTGGACGCCTCGAGGTGGCCTGAACAGCAATATTATTGTGCAGTATCCCGACAATCACCCCGACAATCATTGATCCAGGCAGCCAACGGACCGTACGCCAGGACCTGCTCCTGGCAGGCACAAACGCCGGTATTTTACCAGGACAGGTCCTCGCCTACATTTCTACATCCATCCTAAATCCCCCGATTCAACCTCTCTCGGACTCCACATCCATGACGACGCCCATCCTCCTGAGCGGGTTCGCCGACGAAGCCGCGAACGAAAAGCAAGCCGTCCAACAGTACTCGGCCTTCGCCGCCGTGGGGCTGCGGTATTATTCGATTCGATTCATTGATGCCGGCGACGGAATCAAAAACGTGATGGCGTTGAACGATGCGGAGATCCAGCACCTGGTCGAAATGCAGGGCGACTATGGCTTGAAAGTCAGCAGCATCGGTTCGCCGATCGGAAAGGTCAAACTACAGGACGTTGACGATGGAACGAGCAACAAATTTGTTCCGTTTGATCAATACCTGGCCGAGGACGTCGCGACAGCGTGCGATCGGGCCGAAGCGTTTGGTGCAAAACTGATTCGCGGCTTTGCGTTTTACCATCCCAAAGGAACGTCGCCGAGTGATCACATCGATCAAGTGGCCGATCAATTGGGACAGATCGCCGAAGTCTGCGACAAGCGAGGCCTGACATTTGGACTGGAAGTCGAAGCGAATTTGGTGGGGCAAACCGGTGACCTGCTGAAACAGATTGCCGAAAAGGTCAACCATCCCGCGATGCTGACCATTTTTGACGGAGCCAATATCGTCACGCAAGGATTCACGGCCGACGAAACGTTCGCGCAGTACTTGGCAATGAAACCGAGCCTGGGATGGGTTCATATCAAGGACTACCACGACCCCTCGCCAACCGGGCGGATCGACCATGTCGACGAAGCCAGTTTGGCAAATTTCGTACCCGCGGATATCGGTGACACGGGTCACGAAGCCATCTTGCGGGACCTGAAGGATTTTCTGCCCGAAGTTCATCAGCGGATGACCGCCCGCGGTGCCGATGGCGTGTTCTTTGACCTGGAACCACACGTCAAAGGGGGCGGGCAGTTCGGTGGATTCAGCGGCCCTGATGGATTCGGTGTTGCGTTGCGAGGTCTGTGCCGTGTGCTCGATTACGTGGGCATCGCCTACGACCTGCGTGGGTTCGCCGATATCAAAGGCTAGGCACGATGGAATCTGTAAGCTGTGTTTTCGAGTCCTGATAGCCGCGGTTGTTTCCCCGCACAACCACGGCTATCGCACATCGGCTCGCAAAGCAAAGGATTGCGTTGATCAATATTTACCAGACAGTGGCTAGCTGGACAGCGTTACTATGGAATCAGTACGCTGTGTCTTCCCGTCCCGCTAGCCGAACGGCGATAGCCGCGGTTCCTTCCCCACACAACCACGACTATCGCCCATCGGCTGATGAACAATATCGCTGGCAAGCGAAGCTCGCTGCGTCGGTAGTCGCAGCATGGGCACGAAACCGTCAACCGACTGCACTTGCCGCGGGCCTACCGTACGAAATATTTCACCTCAATGGCTCGTGGCTACCGCCAGCCGCTCAACAATCCGAATAAGTCGATCGTCTGCAGACGAGGATCATTGATGGCCAGAGATCTTACCGAGCGGATCACCGATCTGGAGATTCAACT
>JABDKS010000201.1 GCA_013002105.1 Pirellulaceae bacterium
GGCGAAGACCCAGTCCAAGGCGAAGGTCCAATCCCAGACGAAGGCCCAGGCGGATCGACCATCTACCGCAGCGACCAACGAAGATCCCAACAGCGCACTGCCTCCGATGGATGACGATGCAGTCAGATTCGAATTGCGCACCGCCAGCGAGTCAAAGTGTCGGCGACAGGCAAAGCGTTTATTTGGAGGACGGTTTCGAGAATTCAAAGTCGACGGTTCGCTGCTGGTTCAACCGCGTTTTTGGATCGCGACGGGCATCCTGACCTTTCTGATGGTTTTAATTTATCCGGCGTACTTGCTGCTTGATGGTTCGAGCGAGCTGGGTTGGTCGGTGTTACTGGTGGTTTTCCCCGGGCTATTCTTTGCGTTTTTGATTCTGATGCTTGGGCGATCGATGAACAAAGCCGGCAAAGTCGACGGCGGCCTGACGGACAAATTGATCTGGTTTGACGGCACGGGAGCAAGATCCTGTTATTGGCTCTCGGATTGTCCCACGCGTTTAAAGATCGCGGATGCTCTGGCGATTGGCACCGAGACTGGCAAATCGATGTTCGTGTTGCCCCGGGAATCGTTCGAGGACGACCAACAGTTTGAACGGGCTTGCGAAATCGTTGGTGCAACAACCCAAGACGTCCACGTCGAACGCTCCTGATCAGGTGTCCGCCGTCATCGGTCCGCGCACTTGATCGTCCGATTGGCAGGCTTTTCAGATGACGATTTGGTGGCGAAGTTTCCCGAGCAGCGACTCTAGAGAACTTGGGCACCACCGCGATTTTACAGTGTGTCTGACGCGAATCTTTGCATGCACCGTTGCGGAATCCTAACGCCACACATCGATTTGCGGGTGCCAACGGACGCCCCGAGGTTACAATATTCGTTGTTTACCATCTTGCCAATTGTTTCCTCCGAGCACTCTGATGCGTTTTGTACTTGGCTGCTTGCTCCTGAGTGGTTCGATTCTGTCACTCGCCGGCTGTCTCCCCGGGCTGACCCGTTCAGAAATTGATGGGCCGATTTCCGTTTCGGCAGCGTCGATTCGCATTTCCGAGTCTCGCAGTGATAATGGCGTCAGTTACACGTTGGACTACCAACTGGGCGAACACAAAGTCCAAGCAGCTTGGCAACTGGGTAACGCGATGAAGCGGACGTCCAAATTGCAACTGAAGATGCCCATCGAGGCAACGTTTGATGAAGTTGTTCAGGGCATGCAATTGGCACTTGCCGATCGACAGAACAATCCATGGTTTCTAGCGATCAACGACACGATCATCGAACTGATGATGGAAGTTCATGAGGAAGAAACGAAGCGGGCCGAAAAAATCGCACCCGATTCTCCTTACCGAGCAGCCGTCAAGGTGCAGAAGCAAATTCGACAATGGTTTGTCGAAGTCGACGTCCGCATCGTGGACGAGAATGGCAACAACGTCGGGATGTGATTGCGACGAGGCGTACGTGTTGTCCGTGTCGACACGGTGTCGTCGAGGTCTGAATCTGAACCTGGTGCTCAGCCGATTACCGCCATTCGCTTTTCAGTTATGACTTCGGTTTGATCGTGCTGAGATGGAGTTCGGTCAGCTGATCCTGGTCCACCGCGCCGGGTGCTTCCGTCATCAAATCGGCCGCCTTCTGCGTCTTGGGAAACGCGATCACTTCGCGAATATTCTCCAAGCCCGCAAAGAGCATCACCCAGCGGTCGACCCCCAAAGCAATCCCGCCGTGCGGCGGAGCACCGTATCGAAGTGCATTGAGCAGGAACCCGAAACGGTCTTCGGCGGTCTGTTCGTCGATCCCCAACAGCTCGAATACCTTCGATTGCGTTTCGCTGTCGTGGATCCGAATCGTGCCACCACCGGCCTCGCTGCCGTTGATCACTAAGTCATAGGCCTGTGCGCGACATTCGGCCGGATTCTCTTGCAGCTTGGCTAAATCGCTTGCCAGCGGCGCGGTGAACGGGTGGTGCATGGCATGCCAGTTCCCGGTTTCTTCGTCCTTGTCGAACATCGGAAATTCCGTGATCCAACTGCAATTCAGTTCGTTGGGTCCGTACAGCTCCAACTCGGCGCCGAAGCGTTTGCGTAGTGCGTAGAGCCCCTTACAAGTTACTTCCCAAGTATCGGCCAGGAAGACCAGCAGGTCGCCTGTTTCGCCACCCAAGAGCTCTTTGATTTCCGCCAAGTGGGCATCATCGAAGTTTTTCGCGATCGGGCTCCAAAGCGATCCATCTTCTTCCACTCGGAACCACGCGAGACCTTTGGCACCAAATTCCTTGACAAAGTTTGTCAGGTCATCGATCTGTCGACGCGAGTACTTTGCGACACCGCCAGGGACGCACATGCCCCGAACAAAATTACCGGCATCGGCTGTCCCACGGAAAACACGGAAATCGGTTTTCTTAGCGACCGGCGTCACATCGACGATCTCCATATCGAAACGCAAATCGGGTGCATCGTGACCGTAGCGGCGCATCGCTTCGTCGTACGTCATCCGCGGCAACGGTGTTTTGACTTCCTTGCCCAATACCTCTTTGGCCGTTTGGGCGACCAGTCCGTCAATCAATTCCATGATGTCATCGGCATCGACAAATGACATTTCCAAATCCAACTGCGTGAACTCGGGCTGTCGGTCGGCTCGCAGATCTTCGTCGCGAAAACATTTAGCGACTTGCACATAGCGGTCAAACCCGGCCACCATCAGAATCTGTTTGTACAACTGTGGCGATTGCGGCAAGGCATAAAAGTTCCCAGCGTGAACACGACTGGGTACCAAGTAATCGCGGGCACCTTCGGGTGTGCTGCGACCAAGAATCGGCGTTTCCACATCGATAAAGTCACGCTCGGCAAAATAGTCCCGCATGGTCTTGATGATATGGCTGCGGCGGATGAGTGCCTGCTGCATTTCGCCGCGACGTAGATCCAGGAAACGGTATTTCAACCGCAGGTCCTCGCCGGGCATGTCACTTTGGCCCGGCGTGAACGGTGGAGTCACGCACGCGTTAAGAATTTCGTAGTGGTGACAACGGACTTCGATTTCACCGGTGGCAAGCTTTTCGTTCACTTTGCCTTCCAGCCGATCGGCCACGGTCCCTTTGATCAAGATCACGCTTTCGGCACCGACCCGTCCCGCTTCGTTGATCAAGTCCGCACCGGCTTCGGGTGGCCCGACGACAACTTGTGTCAGTCCGTAGCGGTCGCGCAAGTCGATAAAAACAGCGCCGCCATGATCTCGTTTGCTTTCGACCCAACCGCAAAGGGTGACTTCGGTGCCGATGTCTGATTTGCGGAGTTGCCCGCAGGTGTGGGAGCGTAACACGAGTGAGTTCAGGGGTTAGGGGATAGTCGCTGATCGCTCCGCGATCTCGGCGCCAAGTTTTCATGGGCGTGAGCGCGTCGCGAATGCGGTGTTGTGCATTGCCAGCAAAACGCTAGCGATGGATGTCAGGCATTGGAATTCGCGTGTTGTTCGCGACACGAACAACGACGAGGGGCCGATTCTAGATAATGGAGCATGATTCGTAGAGGCGTCGACTTCTCATAAAAAAAGCCGACGTCCAGAGCCAATCGGCAGATGGACGCCGGCAATACATATTCGTTTGCCGTCCAGAGTGATCTGGATTGCGAGTGGACTACAGTTCCGTCCCGGGGGCTTCATCGGCCAAGTGTGGATCGCCCACTTCCTCGGGCTTCTTAAACGCCACGATCAGGATCAGGTAGAGGACTGCCATGGTGGCGGGCACCAAAGCCGTCATCCGAATCGCCATTCGACTGCCGTGCAGCGTCGCGGCAGCGACCGGTGGAGCATCCACTGCAGCGAACTCCTTGTTCGCGTTCCACCACTCGGCTTGAGCCCGCAAGCCGGCAAAGTCATCGCTATTGATTTCATCGCCGGCGATCTCGACATCCTTGAGGACCTTTGCACCGCTGTCTTCCAACATGCCGGCCTTCGCACCATCGATTCCGGTGATGGCGGGGAACACCAAGAACTGGTTCTCGTTGGGTGCTTTCACGCGAGCATACGTTTCAGGGTTTTGCTCCTGGATGTACTGCGACGCGTAATAGTCTTGTTTGTATCCGATACCGGGACCGCCCAGCAAACCGGCCGAAGTCATTCCGGCAAATCCCATCAATGCCATGGCGACGGTAGCACTTTGTGGGAATCGTTCACCAACCACACCCAACATCGTTGGCCACAGGAATGTCTTGCCCAGGGCGTAGACCGTCGCGGCGAAGAACATGAATGGGATACTATCGCCAATGCTGATCAGGTAGAGTCCGATCGCACCAATCACGGCACTGCACAGTAGCAGGCCGAGCGATGAAATCTTGTGAACGATGGGGCCGGCAAAGAATCGCAGGCCTGTCATCAACAAGGACGTGTAGATAAACAGCGAAGTTCCCAGTGCGGCACTGCTGAGAATTTTGCCGGTGATTTTGTTGATCCAACTGTCGGTACCCAATTCGACGTACCCGACGCACGCGTGCGCGACCAGTAAGATCAAAAAGAATGGTCCAATCAACTTCGTGATCATCCCACCGTACGAAATCGACCCTTCTTGCGTCGCCGTTTTGGGAAACGTTTCTTTGATCGCGATGAACCCGTACATCAGCACCGGTATCAAGAAAGTGGCCATCAAGATTTCCCACGTGACCAAATCCTTGGCGTAGACAATCAAGCCACCGATCACCAAACCAGCCGGCCAACCAGCGTGCAGAATGTTCAGATAGTGGGTTTTTTGTTCGGGATAGATCGTGGCGGTCAACGGGTTGATGACGCCTTCGCAGATGCCGTTGCCGACGGCAAAAACGAACATCGATATGTACAACAACATGTACACGGCGTCTTTACCGGATGAATTGAACACCGGCGTCGCGGCAAACAACATCACCGCGGATACGACGTGACAAACCAACGCGATCATCATCAGTCGTTTGTAACCGACCACATCGATCAGAAAACCTGCGATCAAAATCACTAAGCCAAAACCAAGCAAACCACCGCCGGTGATCTGACCCAATTCGGTCATCGTGAAGCCGTATTTTTGGGACCAGATGTCTAGCAATCCGGCACGGACGGCAAAGCCGATGCCGGCAGCAATCAGGGTCAAAAACCCTGCGGTCAGGAGTTTCTTTCGGTTTTCCATGAGTGGCCGATTCGTGATGGGAATAAGGTTGGATGTGGGGGTGACCCGTGATGCTGCCCGTCGCGATAGACTACGTCAAGTTATTGCAAGCATTTTTGGGTAGAAGGAGAACCTAATTCCTACGGCCCGCTGTTGCCACTGTTACGCCCGCTATACTTGCGTCAGAAGTCAAAATTTGCCGTCCTTCGCCACAACCACAGTGGCATCGACGCTACTCACCCCTCAATCGGAGCCACTTTCGATGCGTTTGATCCTTTCTGTTGCCGTTGTTTTGGGAGCCTTTGTCGCGATGTCACAGCAACCGTCCGCCGCCGAGACGCCCGAATCGGGCGACAAGCACGAGCACGAATGTGCATTGGACTACAAGATGAACACGATCGACGGCAAAAAGGTCGACCTGGAGGACTACGAGGGGAACGTCGTCTTGATTGTCAACACCGCCAGCCAATGCGGTCTGACTCCTCACTACAAGGGTTTGCAAACGCTCTACAAGAAATACGAGGACAAGGGATTCGTCGTTCTGGGTTTTCCCTGCAACCAATTTGGCAGCCAGGAGCCAGGCACTGATGCCGAGATCGCTCAGTTCTGCAGCAGCAAGTACGACGTGACGTTCCCGATGTTTTCCAAGGTGGATGTCAACGGTGACGATGCCGCCCCGATTTTCCAGCATTTGACCAGCAAGGATGTCAAACCGGCCGGCAAGGGTCCCGTGGGATGGAATTTCGAGAAATTCTTGATCGATCGCGAAGGCCAATTGGTCAGCCGATTCAAGTCCCGAACCGCCCCCGAAGACACCGAATTGGTCAAGGCGATCGAGGCGGAACTGCAAAAGAAATAGTTTCCCGTCATAGCGAACGCCGCTGTGACGCGACCGGTCGTCTCGTCACAGCGGTCCATTGACATTCCGCGTAGTTGCCAGCTTCACCCCCAGAACCTACGCTTTTGCGTTTGCGCGGCAGCAACTCTGCCGCGGTCGTTTTGCTGTGAATCGGAGCTCTGTGGTGTCGGGAACTTGCGTAATCGGTCTTCAGTGGGGTGACGAGGCCAAAGGGAAACTCGTCGACTTACTCGCACCCCAATTTGACTGGGTCGTTCGCTATCAGGGTGGCGCCAACGCCGGTCACACGGTGGTTGCCGGCGACGAGACCTACAAACTGCATCACATCCCCAGTGGGATTCTGCACAAGCACGTTCAAAACGTGATCACCCCGGGTGTCGTCATCAATCCGGCAACGATGCTCGACGAGATTGATGGCTTGGCGAAACGCGGTGTCAATTGCAGTGACAACATGCGAATCAGCGAGCGAGCCCATCTGGTCATGCCATGGCATATCGCCGAAGACCGCCGCATCAACGCGACCGAGGTCCGAGGGGAATCGATTGGGACGACCAATCGCGGCATCGGACCCTGCTATCGCGATAAAGTAGGACGCACGCACGCGATTCGGATGTCCGACCTGATGCAACCGCATCGCGACGAGCGGATCAAGACAGTCGCCCAGCAGAAGATTCAAATCCTGAAAGACATGGGCGCGACCGACGACGAACTGCAATCGATTGCCGTCGACCGAGTCGTCCCCCTTGCTGCCAGTTGGGCCGATCGACTGCGCGACATGACCGCCGATACAACCGACCTGTTGTTGGATGCTGCCGAAGAGGGCAAGAAACTGTTGTTCGAAGGTGCCCAAGGTGCATTGCTGGACATCGACCACGGTACCTACCCGTTTGTGACCAGTAGCAACAGCAGTGGCGTCGGGGTATGTGCCGGTGCCGGCGTCCCACCACGCTGGATCAACACGGTTTTGGGCGTTTGCAAAGCCTACAGCACCCGAGTCGGTGGCGGACCGTTTGTCACGGAGCTCGATGACGCGACGGGCGACCGCATTCGCGAGTTGGGAAATGAATACGGCACGACCACGGGACGACCACGTCGTTGCGGTTGGTTTGACGCAGTTGCGGTCCGCTATACCGCTCGTTTGAGCGGCGTCACACGACTGGCGCTGATGATGATGGACGTTTTGGCACACCTGGACGAATTAAAAGTCTGCGTTGCCTACGATTTGGATGGCCAGCGAATCGAACGTTTTCCAAGTCACGCCGACGAACTGCGTCGCTGCAAACCGATTTACGAAACAATGCCGGGCTGGAAACAACCCGTTGACGATGTGCGTCAAGCCGATGAATTTCCCGAGGGCGCACTGGATTATGTCCGGTGGATCGAACAACTAGTCGGTGTGCCTGTTGGCGTGTTATCCGTCGGACCGGACCGAGCACAAACGATATTTACAAACCAGGCTGCCGAACTGGAGCTTGAGGCGATTTAGCATCGCGTGCCCAGATTCGACGCTGCGAATGGAGATCGCTGGGATGGAGACCGCGGTGATTGGAAAACGCTGGGGATTTAGACAACGGTGTTTCCGAATCGGTCACCTCGCGTCGGCCGATCACACGTCGGCCGATCTCACGAGCGGTGATTGAACGAACGCGTCCACCGTCCAGTCGCGCCCCCCACCGAACCGACTTTCAGCGAACCGACTTTCAGCGAACCGACTTGGGGAACTGCGACCGTCCCATGACCGAACCGGCTTCCACCACTGAATTGCTGCACGACGTCGCGCCGGCGGATCGTCCGCAACACATTGCCATCATCATGGATGGCAATGGCCGCTGGGCTCAAGCACGCGATTTGCCTCGAATCGAAGGTCATCGGCGCGGTGTGGAGACCGTGCGAATGGTCAGTGAGACCTGCACGGAACTCGGAATCGAAGCGGTCACGTTGTATTGTCTCTCGAGCGAAAACTGGAAACGTCCCGAGACGGAACTTTCATTTTTGATGCAGTTGTTGCAAGAGTATCTGGTCGCCGAGCGAAAAACGATCATGGATCAGGGCTTGCAGCTGCAAGTCATCGGTCGACGCGATCGCCTGCCTCCGGGAGTGATCACGGAAATGGACGAGACGCTGCGTCTATCGGCTGACAATCCCGGCACCAAACTCGTCTTGGCCATCGACTACGGGGGCCGCGACGAAATCACGCAGGCCGTGCGTGACATCTCCCGCGATGTCGTCTCGGGCAAGTTGGATGAATCCGCGATCACCGAAGATTTGGTGACCAGTCGGTTGTACACATCGCAATTGCCCGAAGTCGATTTGATGATCCGCACGGGCGGTGACATGCGAGTGAGCAACTTTTTGCTGTGGCAATTGAGCTATGCGGAATTGTGGGTGACCGAAAAATGCTGGCCGGAATTTTCACAAGACAATTTTTTAGGAGCGATCCGAGAATTCGCATCGCGGCAGCGTCGATTTGGCGGGCTGAATGTTAATGAGTGATCGCGACGACCTGACCGGAAACCAGACCGCGGGAAACCAGACCGGCAATCCGTCCAGAGGAAACACCGCTCGATGCTGAAAGACCGTTTAAAGACCTCCGCCGTCCTGATCAGCATCGTCGCGGTGTTGTTGCACATGGATGCGCATCACAGCGTCCCCGGGGCACAAGGACTTTGGTTGTTGCCGCTGTTGTTGTTCTTTGGGTTGGGGACGGCATCGGACATCAGCCAACTCCTTGCCGGCAGTGGTCGACCGATCCGACGTGGACCGACGCTCGTCGCTACGGCGATGGTGACCCTTTCGGCCTACCTGCCATCGCTGTGGCCGCTGTTTGGATCGGCTTATCCGGTCAACTGCCCGGTCGGCCGACTCGGTTGGATCGTGATCGCGGCCATCGCCGGTGTGTTCTGGATCTTGGTCAGCGAAATGCGTCGCTACGGACGGGAACCGAAGGAATCGGACGCCACTTCGACACCCCCGACACCCCCGACACCCTCGGGCTCGGTCGCAAATTCGGGCACAATTGAGAGAACTAGCGCCGGAGTCTTCGTGTCGCTTTACGTTGGACTGCCAATGGCACTGCTGGTTGCATTGCGAACAATGAATGGATCGACACATGGTGACAATTGGGGCTTGGCCGCACTGTTGACCATGATTGCCGTGACCAAGTCGACGGACGCGGGAGCGTATTTCTCCGGCAAAGCGTTCGGCGGCAAACTGTTGGGCAAAGAGAAACTGATCCCGAGATTGAGCCCGGGCAAGACCCGTGAAGGAGCGGTCGGTGGGATCGTAACTGCCACAATCGTTGCATTCGTCTGCCTCGCTTGGCTTTTCCCGGCCATCAGTGGCCCGGTTCCCGAGACGGCACCGCCCGCATCGATCGCCGCACTGTCCGTCCCAATATGGGGGGCACTCGTGCTCGGACCGATTTTGGCAGTGTCCGGAATGGTGGGTGATTTGGCCGAATCGCTGGTAAAACGCGATTCAGGAGCCAAGGACAGCGGTAATTGGCTGCCCGGTTTGGGAGGCGTTTGGGATGTAACCGATTCGCTGATTGCAGCGGTCATGCCAGCATTTTTGTGCTTTGCGGCGGGTGTCGGCAGCTAAACCACCCAGAGGGAGCCGATTCCGCCTTTGGCCAGATCGGAATGTATACCCTTGTGGAAATGTATAGAATTCACACGTCAGCTTTTTGACACGCATAGGCTACTGAATGACTGAAGCCACCCTGTCGATCACCAACCCCGACGAAATACTGACACTTTTCGGGCCCCGTGATCAACATCTTCGCAAACTTCGACAACTCTTCGACGTGACCATCACGCAGCGAGACGGGCGAGTCCGTATCACTGGTGAAGACGAACACGTCCAGCAAGCAACTCGCACGTTGGAAAAGCTCCGTCAGATCTCCCGTAAAAAGGGGACCTTGAGTATCGAAGACATCCACACTGCGGCGACCGAAGAAGGTGCCGTGATCGATGGTGCTGCGCCAGTGACCACCGGCGAACAGATCGATATTCAACATGCCGGCCGACGTATTCAACCGCGGACGCCCGGACAGGCGCGGTACGTTGACGCGATTCGCAGCCACGACTTGACCTTCGCAACCGGCCCGGCCGGTTGCGGAAAAACTTATCTGGCGGTCGCCACCGCCGTCGAAGCGCTCAAGGCGGGCCACATTCGCAAAATCGTCTTGGTCCGACCTGCCGTCGAAGCCGGTGAGAGCCTCGGTTTTCTACCAGGCGACTTGCGTGCCAAATTGAATCCCTACCTACGCCCCTTAATGGACGCATTAGGCGAGATGGTCGATTACGATCAAGCGCGTCAGTTGATGGAACAGGATGTGATCGAAGTCATCCCGCTGGCTTACATGCGAGGACGAACGCTCAACGACGCCTTTATCATATTGGATGAAGCTCAGAATACGACAATTGCTCAAATGAAAATGTTTCTGACCCGCATGGGCGAACGAAGCAAAATGGTGGTCAGCGGCGACGCGACCCAACAAGACTTGCCGCGTGGTGTCACCAGTGGCCTGAAAGATGCCCTGTGGCGATTAGGAAAAATCGATGAGATTGGGATCATCCGGTTACGAGCGAGTGATATCGTTCGCCACCGATTGGTTCAAACGATCGTCCAAGCGTACGAGGTAAAGGATTCCAAAGAACCCAACCGGGAGCATAAGGAATAGAACCAAACTCGATCATGAACCAATGTTTGTGATCAGGTCGATCCAACCATCGTGCTTTGCCGCGATTGGTTGTGTCCAAAGCATTCTGTTCCGCCACCATGAGTGGGGCCAGCAAACAAAGAACCCGCCAAGAACGAATCGAGTCGTTGGGGATCCCCAAACCTCGGTTCATTCAATGGTGGCAAGGTAGCGACAAAGCCGACTGGGCCATTCGAGTTGGCATGGCGTTGATTGCTGCGCTGGTGATGCTGGGTGCCTGTCAGACTTGGAAACCGGCATTTTCCTATCGCACGGGATCGATTCCCCATCGCGACGTGATCTCCTTGGTGAACTTCGAAAACGAAGACACCGCGGCGACCGACGCGGCCAGAATGCAAAAACGCCGCGAAGTCCCGGCGCGTTACCGAAATCGCCCCAAACCGCTGACACAATTGCGCGCGGCGCTCAAAAGCCAACTGGTGCTGGTCATCGGCGCAGAATCTTATGACCAGTTGATGATTCACCCGGCCGAAAGGGAAGCGTTTTCGGAGTTCTACGAAGGAACCGAGACCGCCGAACCGGGCGACACACCGGCGGATCGGTTCAATTTGCTGAAAACTGTCTTGGCCAATGACACGGAACTGAAAAAGGTCGACGCGGCGGTCGGGTTTTTGTTCCAAAATGAATTTCAAAACGGGTTGCTTAAATCGCTGCAGCACACGCCCGAGCAGGGCAGCCAACAACAAATCGCGGTCTTCCAAGCCGGCCAGCCCGACGACGTTCAGTTCGTGCAGTTCGACGACGTCCAAATCGGTCTGGTCGAATCCCGGGTGGCAAAGAATCTGAGCGAACCGTTCCGCGTGCAATTCGATGGCGAAGGCACCAACGCGAACGACGTTCAAGTCGTCGCCAAAATGATCAGCGACTGGATCGTTCGCAAACTGCCCAACTACGAGACGTTGCAGTACGACGACGAAGAAAGCGAGAAAGCGCGGATCGAAGAGGCCAACGCGGTCAATCCGGTCATGAACAAGTACTATGCCGGGATCACTAAACTGGCCACCGCCGGCGACCGGATCACCGCAGAACAGTTATCGCTGTTGCGGTTGGAACGTAGTGCCTTGTCCCAACACATGCGTTTGACCGACCAGTTGGCGCGCGTGATGGCGTATGCGGGCATGATCGCCGCCGTCTATCTGCTCTGCGGATCCTACATATTTTTTGTCAACGACCGTCGCATCGTGATGGAACGTGGGCGACTGGGAAAATTGTTGACACTCTTGGTGGCCACGATCGTCCTAGGATATTACGCCGCTGGCGACGATTGGCGCAGTGAATTGATTCCATTGGTATTGGCATCGATCATTGCTGCGGTCGTGTACGGCCGCGATTTGGCCATGTTAATCATGGTCGCCGCCTGCATTTGTATGACGCTCTTTTTGGGAGCAAACATTTCGGCCGTCGTCGCGATGGCTGCGGCCTGCTTGAGTTGCATCCTCCTGCTGAATCGAATTCGCAGTCGCACCCACTTGTTGTACGTCGGCGCGGTCAGTGCCGGTGTAACCATTGCGACGGTTGTCGGTGTCGGTATCGTCACCGGCCCGGCGTTGACGAGCCCCGGTGGGGAATCCTTATTGGATCCTGCTTATCAGGGTCCGTTGATTCAGGATGTCGTCGCCAGTTTGGTCAGCAAAGGCCTTTGGTCGGGAATCTGTATTCTCGGATCGGCAGCCGTGATGACTGGCGTTTTGCCGTTGGTCGAAAGGGCTTTTGGTGTTCAGACCGATCTAAGTTTGCTGGAATTGGGCGATGCAAGTCATCCGTTGTTGCGCAGGTTGGCACAACGCGCGCCGGGTACCTACAACCACAGCATCAACGTCGCCTCGATTGGCGAAGCCGCAGCCGATGCAATCGGAGCCAACGGATTGCTTGTCCGCGTGGGCGCGTATTTCCACGACATCGGCAAGATGTTCAAACCCGAATACTTTATCGAGAACCAAAGCTCCGGCGTCAATCAACACGATACGTTGCAACCGGCCATGAGCACGTTAGTGATCATCGCGCACGTCAAAGATGGCGCCGACTTGGCTCGCAGTCACCATTTACCCGAGCCAATTGTTGACTTCATCTTGCAGCACCACGGTACGACGCTGGTCGAATATTTTTACCGCGAAGCGGCACGTCGCAGCGAAGAAGATCCCAATGGTGAATCGGTCAGCGACAAAGATTTCCGATACCCCGGCCCCAAACCTCAAACGCTCGAAGCTGCGGTCATGATGTTGGCCGATACGGTGGAAAGTGCCAGCCGAACGTTGGTCGATCCGACACCTGCCCGTATCCAAGGCCTAGTCGATTCGATCGCACAAAAGAAAATGGGCGATGGACAATTTGACGAATGTGGATTGACGTTCCGACAACTCGACCGGGTACGACAAAGCCTCGTCAAATCTTTGACCGCGATTTACCACGCGCGTGTCAAGTATCCTGGACAGCAATCAGCGTGATCCCAATCAAGAACGAGCGTAAAGAATCGAAATGAGGCAACCCGCTCCATTGCCCCGACCTTCATTGCCCCAATCATCGAACACGCCATCGTCGGACGACGAACCTCCGCCATCACCAGGTGAATTGGACGTCGACATTACGATTGATTCGGATGTCGGCGAAATCCCCTTGGACCCGACACAGATTCAACGGGCCGTCCGCACCGCCGCGCAACATCGCGGGTATCACCTGGGCAACATTGGAATTCGCATCACCACGGACGAAACCATCCGAGGCCTGAACGCCGAACATCTTGGGCACGATTACGCGACAGACGTCATCAGTTTTGGCTACGGTGCCACACCGCCTGTGATCGAAGGCGAGTTGGTAGCGAGCATCGATACAGCACGTCATCAAGCCGAACAGATCGGATGGCCGGCCGAACACGAATTGCTGCTTTACATCGTTCACGGTGTGCTCCACATCACCGAAATGGACGACCATGACCCGAGCGACAGGGCCGCGATGCGTGACGCAGAAACAGCGATCCTGTTGACCTTGGGCATCGACGACATCGTTCGATATGGTGCCGATCGAGACATTGGGCGCGAGGATCACCGATGAACCAACCTGTTTTCTGGGTATTCCTATCGGCCGTCGGCTTTCTGCTCAGTAGCGTCGGGGGACTCGGCGGTGAACTACTCGATCGCTTTGCTGGCCGGTCCCTGGAAGCCTACTGCCGGTTGAAAAAGAATCGCGATCGATTTGGTGCGGTTCTGGATCACCAAGATGTCGCGATTCGCGGCAGCGAATACCTGCGGATGATCGGTACGGTCATGTTCCTGGTGGGCGGTACCGCGGCGATTTTCGTTGGCGGCCAAACGCCGTCTCGATCTCAAATGCTGTTGTGGTGCATGTGCGCCGGTGGGCTGATGATGATGACCCACGTCTGGTTGCCAGTTGCCGTGACCCGGTTTGCATCCACACGCGTGCTTTATCACACGTGGCCGTTCTGGCGTTCTCTGTCGACGGTGATGAGCCCGCTATCGGCTCCTGGTGAATTGATCGAAATCCTGACACGTCGCATTGCCGGCAAAGAAGAGACGGCGGACGAAGAAGAGGAGCAGCTTGAAGACGAAATCCGCACGATCGTTGCCGCGGGAACACGTGACGGATTTTTTGGGCCCGGCGTGCGAGAAATGATTCATGGTGTGATGACGTTGCACGAGGACACCGTCGGACACATCATGACCACACGAAACGATGTCGACGCGATTGACGTTGCGGCGCCTTGGAGCGACGTGCTGAAAACGGTAGTCGATGCCGGACGCACGCGGTTTCCTGTTTACGAGGGCACACTCGATCACGTGATCGGCGTCCTGTATGTCAAAGATTTGCTGCCGTATCTGAAAACACGTAAAGAGCCTGACCAACCGCTAACGGAGATCATGCGTCGGCCTTGGACCGTGCCGATTGATCGGAGCGTCGAACTATTGCTCAGGGAGTTTTTGCATAACCGTAGCCACATGGCGATCGTGTTGGACGAGTTCCAGCAGACCGCCGGTGTCGTCACGATCGAAGACGCGCTCGAGGAAATCGTCGGCGAAATCGTCGACGAATCAGACCAAGAAGAAGAGTTCGAGATCACGATCATAGATGAATCGACCGTCGAAGTGGACGGCCGGGTCATGATCGATGACCTGAACGAATTGCTCGGTTGGGACTTGCCCGAGAGCGACGATTACGAAACGATCGCAGGCTATGTTCTGTCCAACACCGGAACGATTCCGATAACCGGTCAAAAGCTGTCGATCGGCGATGCCGAATTTGTGATTTTGAAGGCGAGCAAACGGAAGATTGAATCGATGCGAGTTCACCTGCCCAATCGCCGCGATCAAAAAGCCGGCTAGCTTTCCCGCGGCCAATCCTCATTGGACCCTATTCCTAATCGGACAGCGTCACTTTGGAATCAGAACGGCGTGTTTTCTCGTCCCGATAGCCGCACGGCTATCGCCGAATGGCACTTACTTCACT
>JABDKS010000208.1 GCA_013002105.1 Pirellulaceae bacterium
CACTGGATTGGGTTTATGATCCAGTGGCTTGATCATTCAACGGTTTGAATCCTCCGATGTCCGGTCCAATCAAAACACCCGTCGAAAGTGCATCGCCAGCAGACGATCGGCAACGCGGTGCCCCTGCGGGTCGTCACGCGGCAGCGTCACGGTCGGCCAGCGGTTCCCCATCGGCCAGCGGTTCCCCATCAGCCAGCGGTTCCCAGTCAGACAGCGGTTCACCAATGTCGAACTGGCTCGGTTTGATCCGATTCAGTCATACCGTCTTTGCGTTGCCGTTCGCGGCACTCGCGACCGTGATGGCATTTTCCACCCCACTGCCCTCCGGTCGGACGCCGCCATTTCGTTGGCAAGATTTAGTCGCGATCTTATTGTGCATGGTGTTTGCCCGTAGCGCGGCGATGGCGTTCAATCGGTTAGTCGATCACCAAATCGACGCCGCTAATCCACGAACGCGGAATCGGCATCTGCCCGCCGGCTTGTTGTCTCGCCGCAGCGTGTGGGGATTTACGATCGGATGTGGTTTGGGATTCATCGCCAGCACGGCGATCTTCCTGCCCAATTGGTTGCCGTTGGCCGGATCGATTCCGGTGTTGCTCTTTCTGTGCGGTTACTCTTTGTCAAAACGATTCACATCGGCCGCCCATCTTTGGTTGGGTGTCGCGCTGAGCTTGTCGCCGATTTGTGCTTGGGTCGCGATACGCGGTGTTCAGTCGGTGGCCTATCCAGCAGACCTGCTGTTGCCGCTGGTTTTGGCGGCGGCGGTTGCGGCTTGGGTGACCGGGTTCGACATCATCTATGCTTGTCAGGACGCCCAGTACGATTCGGAGGTTGGGTTGAACAGTATCCCGGCAAAGTTTGGCATCGCCGGTGCGCTGCGAATCGCGGCAGCCTGCCATCTGTTGATGCTGGTTCTGTTGGGGTTCTTGCCGATCGTGGGTAGCCAGGCCGGTTTTGGCTGGTTTTTCTGGTCTTTGCTGGCGGTGATCGCCGCATTGGTGGTCCGGCAACACTCACTGGTGCGTCCCGATGACCTGGATCGAGTCAATCAGGCCTTTTTCGATACCAATGCGGCGATTAGCTTGTCGTTGCTGGTGGTCGGGACGATCGACTGTTTTTGGGTCTAGGCACTGTCTCATGAATTGGTCGTCGGTCTACCAGAAACACGAAAATGCTCTCGAACGTTGTTGACCGGGATTTTGTACGGTTAACAAGACGTTGATCGGTACGAGCGAACATCGTGACCACCACACCCGTTTTTTGACTCACCCACTTTCACCGCACCAATCGCATGAATGCTGAAGAACGTAACGCTCGGTTTCGCGAGATCCGTGACAAGGTCGAAGCGCAAGAGCGATTGAGTTTGGATGACGGCATCTTTTTGTATGAGCCGGACGTTCCGCTGCAAGAAGTCGGACAGTTGGCCAACGAAGTTCGCGAGCGGATGAACGGAAACGTTGGCTATTTCAACATCAACACGCATTTGAATCCGACCAATGTGTGTGTGTATCGTTGCCGCTTCTGTGCTTTCCGCAGCGATTTGCGCGACCCCAAGGGTTACGCGATGAGTGACCAGCAGATTTTGGATCGTGGCCGTGAAGCGACCGAGAACGGTTGTACCGAGATGCACATCGTGGGCGGTTTGCATCATCAGAAACCCTACCAGTGGTATCGCCACATCATCGAATTGCTGCACGAGCACTATCCCAAAATTCACTTGAAGGGCTGGACCGCCGTCGAAATCAACTGGTTCGAATTTCAGACCAAGAAATCGGTTCGCTGGGTATTAGAAGATTTACAGCAGGCGGGCTTGGGTAGCATGCCAGGTGGCGGCGCGGAAATTTTTCACCCCGAAGTCCGCGATCAATTATGCGAGCACAAAGCCAACACGCACGCGTGGTTGGAGATACACCGTACGGCGCACGAAATCGGTTTGCGAACCAATTGCACGATGCTGTATGGCCATGTCGAAAATGCATTTCATCGGATCGATCACTTACTGCGGCTGCGCGAATTGCAGGATCAGACCGGTGGATTCCAAGTTTTTATTCCGTTGGCGTTTCACCCCGAGAACACCAAGTTATCGGATATTAAGAAGCCGTCGGCTTTGATGGATTTGCGTACGATGGCGATCAGCCGATTGATGTTGGACAACGTGCAGCACATCAAGGCGTACTGGATCATGTTGGGGATCGAGACGGCGCAAGCGGCGCTGGCCTACGGTGCCGACGATATTGATGGCACAGTGCGTCACGAGTTGATCTATCACGATGCGGGTGCCACGACGCCGCAGTGTTTGACGGTCGATTCGATCAAGGACTTGATCGTCGAAGCCGGCCGTGACCCGGTTGAACGCGATACGGTTTATCGCCGTATTCATCGCGATTCGAGCGATTTTACGCGTTGGGAAAGTGGTGATCCGGTCGAGCAGCCGCTCGCGGTCTAGAGCAATTTTAGTTTTCTCGTTCTCGTAGGCCAGGACCCAGGGCTTTAAGGGTCTTTTGGGGTGGTGCTTTTCTAGCAGATTCTGATTTCATTCCGCAATCTGATTGTCAATTGCCTGTG
>JABDKS010000225.1 GCA_013002105.1 Pirellulaceae bacterium
GGTTGAAGCAGCCCGTGAAGCGGCCGACGCCGCGAATCAGGCCAAGAGCGATTTTCTGGCAAATATGAGTCACGAGATTCGGACTCCGATGAACGCCATCATGGGCATGTCCGAACTGCTGGCCACCACCAGCCTGACTCACGAACAACAAGACTACATTGATCTGATCCGTGAATCGGCCGGATCCCTGCTCCGGCTCCTTAATGACATTCTAGATTTTTCGAAGATCGAAGCGAGAAAACTGGAATTGGAGTCCACCGCATATTCACTGCGCGATCTGGTCGAAAAAACAGGACGCACGTTGTCGATACGTGGTGCCGAAAAAGGAATCGAGTTGACTTGCCGTGTGGCCCCCGATGTTCCCGATCGCTGGCTGGGCGATTCCGGTCGACTGCGTCAAATCCTGATCAACCTGATGGGCAACGGGATCAAGTTCACCGAGAAAGGCGAAGTCCGTATCGATGTCAGCATCGATCAGGATTTTATCGACCCGTCTCTCAGTTCAGTCAGTTCCGATCCAGACGTGCCCGCCTCCAACGCTTCTGCCACCAAGGCTTCTGGCACCGGATCCAAAAGCCTCCATGACGCTATTCCGGTCTTCTTAAAATTCCAAGTGCAGGATACCGGTATCGGCATTGCGCCAGAAAAGCACGCCGCCGTGCTGGATGCGTTCACTCAAGCGGATGCGTCGACGACGCGGCGTTTCGGCGGCACCGGTTTGGGACTCGCTATTTCCAAACAGTTGATCGAATTGATGGGCGGACAATTAAAACTGGAAAGCGAACCAGATGTGGGTACGTCGTTTTCCTTCACGATTCCGGTTGAACCAGGCGACGAAACCGAAGACCTGAAGGATCAACTCCTGGCCGATCTGAAAGGCCTGAGAGTCTTGGTGGTCGATGACAACGCCACGAACCGACGGATTTTAGATGAGATTTTGCGAGCCTGGCAGTTGCAACCGACGCTGGCCGATGGCGGCGAAGCAGCGCTTGCCGCAATCAAAAAAGCGGATCAGTCCGACGCTTCGTTTCAGTTGGCCATCTTGGACTGCATGATGCCGGAAATGGACGGCTACGAATTGGCATCGCAAATTCGCCGCCTTCACGACGACAACGAACTGAGACTGATCATCCTTTCGTCGGCGACACGACCCGACGATGAAACGCGATGCGAGCAGATGAAAATCGCACGTTTCATGACGAAGCCTGTGGTGCAAAGCGAAATGCTGGAAACCGTGCTGCAAGTCATGTGCCCCGAATCCATGCCACCGGAGTCAAGCGAGGAAGACGAAGCAGTGGATTGCCCTCCGCTAAGAGTGCTGGTCGCCGAAGACGGATTAGCTAACCAGCATGTCGCTGCAGGGCTGTTGCGTGTGTGTGGGCATCAATCCGCGATCGCAAGCGACGGCGTCGAAGCTGTCGAGCGGTGGTCCTCCGAACCGTTCGACGCGATTTTGATGGACATGCACATGCCACACATGGACGGATTAAAAGCGACCAAAGAAATTCGTCGCCGCGAAAAGGAAACCGGCCAACACATCGCCATCATCGCCTTGACCGCTGCGGCGCTGCCCGAAGACGCAGCGGCGTGTCGAGAAGCTGGAATGGATGACTACTTGTCCAAACCGATTCATCCAAAATCGCTCCAGCAGATGCTGGCCAAACATGCCCCGCGCAATCCGGTCGGCGCAGAACCGGTTGGCGCAGAAAACGCTGACGACGCTCGTCAGCCGGCCACGCCATCTGGAGTGACTGCACATCCTGCCAACGGTGTACTCGACGTGAATGTTGCGATCGAGCGGATTGCCGGTGGCCTCAACGGCGTTTGCGATCTCGCGAAAATCTTCAAGCCCGAATGTTGCGCAATCTTGCAAACCATCCAGCAGTCGCTCGACAACAGCGATTTCGACTCGCTCCATCGGGCCGCCCATACGCTCAAGGGATCCGCCAACCTATTTGCCGCGCATCGCGTTGCCGAACTTTCGCTTCAGATCGAACAAAAGGCACGCTCAACCAACGCCGACGGCATACCCGAACTACTCGCAGAGCTTCAGCGAGAATCCGAGTTGTTAATGAACGCCCTGGATGCGTTGGAACCGGAGACACTGGACTACTGAGTGATTGGTCCAAATTGCGGACCATGGTTCAGAACCGGGCATGATCTTTTCTAGGTCGGGACCTGTCCCGGCGTTGGGCGACTTTGCCAGGACAGGTCCTGGCCTACGACAAACCCACGTCCATCATGCAGAATGTTCCGAACGAAAATATTTATGCTGCCAACACCAGGCTAAACCACCCGTCGCGGGGGTGGCTTTTCGTCGCGGCATCCCTGCCTAGCGGCTTTTTCATGCAGCCAGCGGGTGACATCAATCCCGCGGTTAACCCCTGCAATAGCCGCGGTTTATGTCGGAGATTCGATTTCGCTCGCCGCTGCCGACCACGACTCGACACCATTTTGGCAGTTTTGAACAACCAATTCGGCTGATTTTCAGGGTTGTTCGGCACGATTGTTACTACCGGATTCGTTTGACGTCACCACGCCCAACCGATATCGTACGCGGCGTTTTATGGTGTTTACGCAATGTTTACGGATTACAATCACACCTAGCGACTCCCACCGCCACACCCAGACATTTGATCCAGGACCCGATCAAACGCTTGGTCCCACCTACCACTGAACTCGCCGCCGATCCTCCCGATTGGTTCCGGTCGGGTTCATCCATAAACGAGTACGAAATCAGTTCACTGACTTCGCCACTCTAAATAGATCCAACACATCGCTCGTTGCTGGCAGCACATTAGGCAACAGCGACTTCACAAAATCCATCCACCGTTTGTTAACTACTTGGAGCTAACCCAATGCGTTGTCACGGAAACCCACTCAGTCGTCGCGGATTTCTCACAGCAGGAGCGATCGGAGGACTCGGCTTGTCGTTGCCCGAGTTGCTCATGCGTCAGGCATTTGCCGAACAAAAGCATTACGACTTTGTCGAAGCCAAAGCGAAGAGTGTGATCCATGTCTATTTGCCCGGCGGCATGGCCCAGCAAGAGTCATTTGATCCCAAGCCATACAGTCCGCTGGAATACCGCGGCGAAATGCGGCCCATCAAAACCAACACGGGTGAGCAGTTTTGTGAATCGGTGCCGCAGCTAGCAAAACGGGCCGACAAGTTCAGCGTCATTCGCTCGATGACGCATGGCGAAGCGGCTCACGAACGCGGCACGCACAACATGTTTACCGGTTACAAGCCCAGCCCCGCACTGCGTTATCCCAGTTTCGGTGCCGTGGTCAGTCACGAATACGGACCACGAAACAATTTGCCTCCCTACGTTTGCATTCCCAACGTTCCCAACGAATTTGCAGGCACCGGTTACTTGCCCAGCAGCTACGGCGGATTTGCATTAGGCAGTGATCCGGCTCGCGACGATTTCAAAGTTCGCGATTTGGATCTGGCTGGCGGTGTGGATAACGAACGTTTCATGCGACGCAAGTCCGCGTTGGACATCGTCAACAAGAATTTTGTCGGATCCACCGCAGCCGATAACGTCGGCGCAATGAATACGTTCTATCAACGTGCCTACGATCTGCTCGATACGCCCAAAGCAAAAGAGGCGTTCGACTTGAGTAAAGAAGATGCCAAGATGCGAGATCGCTACGGTCGCAACCAAGCCGGGCAGCGTATGCTGATGGCCCGTCGTTTGGTCGAAGCGGGAACACGTCTGGTGACGCTGACCTATGGCAGTTGGGACATGCACCAAGGCATCACGACTCGAATCAATAGTCAAATGCCCGCTCTGGATACCGCGCTGTCCGCATTGCTGGACGACCTGTCATCACGCGGTCTGTTGGACGAAACGTTGGTGATGGTCAGTAGCGAATTCGGACGAACGCCCAAGATCAATCAGGATGCCGGCCGTGATCACTGGCCCAAAGTATTCAGCGTGATGCTGGCCGGCGGTGGTATCAAGGGCGGAATCGTTCATGGTGCTTCCGATTCGACGGCTGCCGAACCCGACTTGGATCCCGTTTCGCCGGCCGATTTGGCAACCACGATGTACCGCTTGATGGGAATCGTCGCCGACAAGGAATTGATGGCGCCGGGTGATCGGCCCATCGAAATCGTTGATGGCGGCAACCTGATCGAGCCCCTCATGGTTTGATCTGGCTTGCTGGTTGGATCTGGCTTGATGGTTGGATCCAGGTCGTTTGCCACGCCCAAGTTCTTCCCTCGAAAGTTTCTCCTGGAGAATTGACGAAGTGATGATTCGACGAAACATCTTCGCGTTACTTACGCTGGCGGTATTGCTTGCCGCTGACGTACCCGTCGCCCATGCCACCTTGCCCATCGTCGAACGACTGTCACCGTTGGGTGTCGTCCGCGGCGAAGAAACAACGGTGACGTTTCATGGCCAACGTGTCTCCGACGCCCATCAAGTCTTGGTGGACCTACCGGGTATCGAGATTTTGGAAGTCAAACCGGTCGACAACAAAAAGGTCGAAGTCAAACTGCGAGCGAGCAAGGATTTGGCACCGGGCCTGTATCCCGTTCGACTGATTTGCAAAAGCGGGATCGCCAACTTGCGACTGATCGGTGTCGGGTCCATGCCGATCACTCAGGAGACGGAACCGAACAACGATTTTGCCGAGCCACAAAAGATCGAGTTGAACCAGACGATTGAAGGGGTCGCCGACCGCGAGGACGTCGATCACTATCAAGTCAAATTAAAGAAAGGCCAGACGCTGAATGTCGAAATCGAAGGCATCCGATTGGCTTATTCGTTGAACAATCAGAACGTGCTGGATCCCTACATTGCGATTCTGGACGAAGGACGCTTCGAGGTAGCCACGAGCGACGATTCACCGCTGCTGCAACAGGACGGCCTTTGCTCCTATACCGCACCCCAGGACGGAACCTATACCGTGCTGGTGCGAGACAGTTCCTTTCGCGGCAATCGGGTCTGCGGTTATCGACTTCACGTCGGGACATTCCCCCGCCCCATCGCGGTAGTCCCCGCCGGCGGTACTCCGGGATCCGTGCTCAAAAGCCAACTGGTTGATTTGCAGCACAATGTGACAGAAGCCTCCGTGCAGTTGCCAAGCGAGACGACAGATCGTTGGCCCGTCGTGACGGAGAACGAAAACGGTATCAGCCCGTCACCCAACTGGATTCGTGTGAACGAACTGCCCGTCGTGATGGAACAGGAACCCAACGACGATTACCGCAAGGCACCGCTGCACGAAGTCCCCGCTGCGTTTTGCGGTTTGATCGGACAAGACAACGACTACGACTGTTTCTCGTTCACAGGCAAAAAAGGCAAGAAGTATCGTGTCGAAGTATTCGCACGCGATGTGCTTCGTTCACCGCTGGACGGGTACTGCAATGTTTTTGGTCCTGATAACAAGACCATTTCATCGTCTGATGACAGCCGCGGCAAAATCGATCCATTCATCGAATTCACGGCCAAAGCTGACGGCAAACACACGATCCGACTTTACGACCAACTGCGTGGCGGAAGTCCCGCGCACAACTACCGCATCGAAGTCACGATGCCCGAGCCCGGCTTTGGTCTGACGTTGAAAGAACTACGACGTTACGAATCACAAGTTGTTTCTGTTCCTGCCGGCGGTGACATCGCGATGATGGTGACCGCTGCACGATCCGGTTACAACGGCGAGATTCGACTCGATTTGGACGGATTGCCCGAGGGTGTCACGGCAACGCCTTTCGCCATTCCTCCCGGCCGCGCTGAGATCCCCGTCCTGCTGACCGCCACTGCCGACGCAAAACACGGCGGCTCGCTATTCAGCGTCAACGGTCGCGGCGACGACAAGAATTTCAATGTGATGGGCAAACTGTCACAGAACCACAATTTGGTGCTCGGACAAAACCGCCGCCACATGTGGTCTTACAAAACCGATCGTGCCGCGATGGCCGTCACCGATAAAGCCCCGTTCACGATCGAACTGGTGCAACCCAAAACTCCGATCGTCCGCAGCGGCAGCAAGAACCTGCAAGTCAAAATTGTTCGCGAAGAAGGTTTTGACGGCACAGTGTCATTACGAACGCTGTACAACCCGCCGGGAATCGGCGTGAACAACAGCCGTCGAATCGACAAAGGCAAGACCGAAACGTCCGTCCCGATCACCGCCAACGGGGGCGCCGCAATCGGACAGTGGCCTTTGATCCTGACCGCTAGCTATTCGACTGCCAATGGCACCGCCTACTTGGCGACCAAGCCGATCATGTTGGACATCCAAAACTCCTTGTTCAAATACGAGTTCCCCAAGGCGGCCGCCGAACTGGGAACCGAGACCGCTGTCTCGGTCAAATTGGAAGTCTTGCGAGAATACGAAGGCGATGCGGAAGTTGAATTGGTCGGCATGCCTAAAGGAATCACAAGCCCAGCGGCGATCCAAAAGATCAACAAAGACTCCAAAGTCGTGACGTTTCCGCTTGTCATCGCCAAAGACACCAAGGTCGCCAAACACAAGACATTGATCTGTCAAACACGTGTCAAAGTGGGCGACGAAACGATCATTCAAACAACCGGCACCGGCGAAATCCGCGTCGACAAACCGTTGCCGCCCAGAAAGGACGCACCCAAAGTTGCAAAGAAACCCGCGGCAAAGAAACCCGCGGCGCCTAAAGTACTCAGCCGATTGGAACAGCTCCGGTTGGACAAAGGAAAGTAGGACCGACGACACCGCGTCGCTGTCTTCGTGTCGAAACGATTTTGGATCGACACCGTTACCTCGAATCATTTCAAACTGTGGATTGGATGACCCCGCTGAATCAAACCGACCGGTCTGAATCAGCCATCAGGAACCCCGAAACCATGAATTCATTAACCCGACGAATCCTCGCCATTGTTGTTTTGGCCTGCTTGAGTGCCACGCACACCACAGCGGCCGAACCGGCAACGGCAACTTCCAACTCGTCAGCCGACGCGCCACGCAAACCCGACTTGGCCGTCTATCCACCGCAAATCAAGCTTGGGTCGGCCCGCGATTTCCAAAGCTTCGTCGCTGTCATTCGTCGCGATGATGGGATCACCGAAGACGCCAGCGAGCGTGTGACTTGGACCGTGACGGATCCGTCCAAGGCCAAGTTGGACGGTTTCTCGCTCACGCCCATTGCCGATGGCAAGACGGAGTTGATTGCGAAGTACAACGGCGCCGAGGTTCGAATTCCGATCGAAGTCACCGGTGCGACGACCAAGCCACCCGTCAGTTTCGAAAAGGACGTCATGCCCGTGCTGACTCGCTCGGGTTGCAACACTGGATCCTGCCATGGTGCCGCACGCGGTAAAGACGGATTCCGCATCAGCTTGTTTGGTTTCGATCCCAAGGGAGATTATCACCGAATCACTCGAGAGATCGGCGTTCGACGAATCAACTTGGCCGTTCCGGAAGAAAGCTTGCTTTTGAAAAAATCGATCGGTGCTGTCCCCCACACCGGCGGGAAATTATTCGACACCGATTCGGACTACTACGCCACGATGTTGGAGTGGCTGCGTGATGGCGCAAAGATTGATCCACCGGACAATCAGCCACCGACCGTCGATTCGGTTGCCATTTACCCACCGCAAGCCGTGATTGAAGGCGACGGTACCAAGCAACGGTTCGTTGCCGTCGCCACCTACAGCGATGGGAGCACCCGCGACGTGACTCGCCTGGCAGCGTTCACATCCAATAACAGCAGCACGGCGGACATCGACGATGCCGGTACCGTGACCGCCGGCCAGCGAGGCGAAGCGTTTGTGATGGCACGTTTCATTACTCACACTGTCGGAAGCCAGGTTCTGACGCTGCCGGTTGGAGTGAAATACGATGCACCACCAGTCACCGGTAATTACATCGACGAACTGGTCGGCAAAAAGCTGCAGCAATTACGAATCCTGCCCAGCGATCTGTGCAGCGACGAAGAATTCATTCGCCGCACGACAATCGACATCACTGGATTACTGCCGACCGAACAGGAGTACGATTCGTTCATCAACGATGCCGGCCCGGACAAACGTGCGGCGTTGGTCGACCGACTGCTCGAGCGAAAGGAGTTCAGTGAAATCTGGGCGATGAAGTTCGCACAACTGTTGATGATCAAGAGCACCAATCAAGTCAGCTACAAATCCGCGTTCCTGTATGCCAATTGGCTGACCGACAAATTTGCTCGCAATGTCCCGATCGACCAAATGGTTCGCGAATTACTGACCAGTACCGGCGGTACGTTCACATCACCGGCGACCAATTTTTACGAAATCGAACGCGACACACTGAAGACATCCGAAAACGTCGCCCAGGTCTTCATGGGAATTCGCACCCAGTGCGCTCAATGCCACAACCATCCGTTCGATCGCTGGACGATGGAAGACTACTACGGATTCGCATCGTTCTTTTCGCAAGTCAGCCGCAAGAATGCCGAGGACTACCGCGAAAAGGTCGTCTACAACCGTTTCAGTGGCGAAGTCAATCATTTGGTTACCAAGAAACCGGTTCCACCAAAATTCTTGGGCGGCGAGTCGCCCGTGACCAAGGGCAAGGACCGTCGTGAAGTCGTTGCCGAGTGGTTGACCAGTCCCGACAATCCATTTTTTGCGACCTCGATCGCCAACCGCGTCTGGGCTCACTACATGGGTGTGGGCTTGGTTGATCCGGTCGATGACATTCGTGTCAGCAATCCACCATCGAATCCCGAGCTATTTGACAAACTGGGCGAAAAGTTGGTGGAGTATAAGTTTGATTTCCGCCGACTGGTTCGAGACATCTGCACCAGCAATGCCTACCAACGCAGTGCAGCGACCAATGACACCAACGCGCACGATAATCGCAATTACGCGCACGCGGTCATTCGCCGCATCCCCGCCGAAAGCTTGCTCGACTGCATCAGCCAAGTCACCGCGTCTCCGGACAAGTTTACCGGGTTACCACTCGGCGCACGTGCGGTTCAAATCGCCGACGGCAAAACCAGCAACTATTTCTTGACGACCTTCGGACGCTCGCCGCGTGCGACCGTTTGCGAATGCGAGGCAACAACTGACCCCTCGCTATCGCAAGCACTGCATCTGCTTAATGGCAGCAGCGTGACCAACAAAATCGTCCAAGGCAAAGTGATTGACAAATGGATCAAGGACGAAAAATTGACTCCCGAGGAAGTCATTGATCGAATCTACCTACGATCCCTCAGTCGCAAACCGACCGAGGAAGAGCGAAAGGCATTGATCGAAAAACTCGGTGACGACGAAAATAAAACCGCTGCGTTGCAAGACATTTTTTGGGCTGTATTGAACAGTCGCGAATTTGTCTTCAACCACTAACGCACTGTTCTGCGATCGCACTCGCAAACAGACGACGAACGCCCGCGACACCGCTCGCGGGTTGTTCGCTACGACTTCGCACGTCGGGGACGACTACCTCCCAAACCCCAGCCAACGCATTAACGATGTTTCGAACCATTTTGACTCTGAGTCTTTTGCTCGCCACTTTCACGTTCGTCGCGGCCGAAGACCAAAAGACCGAAAATGCCGCGAAGAAGGTCACGTTCGAAGACGACGTCAAACCGATCTTCAGAACCCACTGCTTCAATTGCCACAATCAGAGCGAAAAAAAAGGCGGATTGGCGGTCGACAGCTACACCGCCCTGATCGAAGGCGGCGGTAGCGGAGAGATCGTGTACGACGATGGCGACGCCGACGGCAGCCGCTTGTGGCAGTTGGTCAATCACGACGACACGCCGATCATGCCTCCCAAACAGGACAAACTGGCGCCGGAAAAATTGGCCGTCATCCGCGCGTGGATCGAAGGCGGCATCTTGGAGAATTCCGGCTCGAAAGCCAAGGAAATGAAAAAGAATTCCTTGGCGTTTGTCGCCAGCGGTGGCGGCAAACCCGAGGGCCCTGCCGCGATGCCCGAATCGGTTCCCCAAAAGGTACCCGTGGTCAGCAGCCGAGCATCGGCCACCACCGCGATTGCCGCGAGTCCGTGGGCACCGCTGGTTGCGATTGCCGGTCAAAAGCAGATCGTCCTGTACCACGCCGATACAAAAGAATTACTGGGTGTCCTGCCGTTTGACGAAGGCGTCGCGCAATCGCTGCGATTCAGCCGCGACGGCAGTTTCCTGATTGCCGGCGGTGGCGAACACAGTGTCAAAGGCATCGTTGCTGTCTACAACGTCAAAACTGGTGAACGCGTCGCCACCGTGGGTGACGAACTGGATACCGTTTTCGATGCAGACGCCAATGACCAAATGACTCGCGTAGCACTCGGCGGCCCGCAAAAGATGCTGCGGATTTTTGATTCCGGCACCGGCGAGTTGCTGTTTGACATCAAGAAACATACCGATTGGATCTACACCGTCGCGTTCAGCCCCGATGGAATCCTGATCGCCACCGGCGACCGATCCGGCGGATTGTGCGTCTGGGAAGCCGACACGGGACGGTTGTACCTGGACCTGACCGGCCACAAAGGCAGCATTCATCAAGTAGCGTGGCGCGACGACTCCAATGTATTAGCAAGCGCCAGCGAAGACGGCACAGTCAAACTTTGGGACATGGCCGCCGGCAAACAGATTAAGTCCTTCAACGCGCACGGCGGTGGCGTCAGCGCTGTCGCGTTTGACCATCAAGGGCGTTTGGTCACAGCGGGCAAAGACAACAAGGCGACACTATGGGACGGCAATGGCACCAAGGTCCGTGATTTCCAACCGATGAGCGAAGACGTGCTGGAAGTCGCGATCACGCACGATGGCAAACAAGTGATCTATGGAGACTGGACCGGCGACATCATCAGTGCATCGACCGATGACCCCAAGCAGGTGGCGAAATTAGCCGCCAACCCACCACCGGTTTCCGAACGAATCGAGGCAGCCAAGACCACATTGGTGTCGATCCAAAAGGAACTGACGCCGGCAAAGTCCGCTTGGGATCAGGCGCAAAACGCTGTCACCGAGGCACAAAAACCGGTCAATGCTTTGAACGCGCAAGTCGCGGCATTGCGTGCCGAGTCGACCAAGGCAACTCAAGCGGCCGTGGCAAGCGAGAATCAGGTCAAAGCCATCGACGGTCAATTGCCGCAATTGACCAATGCCTCCCGCGACCTGCACGACGCCGTCATCGCAGCACGCGTGAACTTGAAAGCCAAACCGACCGAGTTGGAGCCGGTTGCCGCGGCGGAGTTGAAACTCGCCGAACAATTGACCCAGTTGGCACAACAACGTCGCGCACGTCTTGCTGCTCAGCAAGCGATCGCCACCCATCGACAGACGGCCGCTGCAAAGAAGGCCGAAGCCGACAAGTTAGCTGCCACCATTCCTCCACTGCAGCAAAAACTCGATGCAGCCAGCAAGGCTGCCGCGGCGGCAAAAGCAAAGCACGATCAAGTCGCTGCTCGCGTCAGTATGGCCAAGTCAAAGGTCGATCAACTGGCCGCTGCGTTGCAGTAAACGATGCCTCGCGGTTGATTCTGATCGCGCAGTCGGCAACGAACCGATTGACGACCCGTTCAGCTGCAGACACGACAGTCAACGGCGGCAGTTCTCATTCAGTCGCATATCGTTGCCCTGTCATCGACAAATAGGCCACGACTCCCATCAAGTGCACGATTGGCAGCGTCGCCAGCAATCCAACAAAACACATCAACAACCCCAGAATATTAATCGCGAAGGCCAGCACACCAAGGATCAGTGAATTGATTCGATTTCCCTTGGCAAGCCCGCCCGCAATCTCGAACGACTCGAATACGCCGCACTTGCGATCAACCACCAACATCAACGCCGGCCAATAGGTGATCGCGACGTAGATCCCTGGGATCAGCAACAGCAACATCCCCACAAAGACACCGATTCCAAACAGAATCGACGCGCCCAAGTAACGCCAAAAATACGGACCGCCGGAAAACACCATCCCAAATTCTGCCTGCTGTCCTCGGGCAATCGCCAGACATAATCGAATCATACCGATGGTAAGAAACGCCTGAACAACGTTTCCGCTCAAACTGACCAATGAACCCATCAACATGGCAGCCGGAGACTGCGGATCACCCGTTGCCCCTTGGAGCACGCTGGACACCACGCCAAATAAAACGTTCGTACCAAGAATGACTGCCGCGGCTCCGATCAACACACCGGGATTTCGATTAAAAAGTCGCCAGGCAACCGAGACACAATTACCGGGTTCAAACACTTGATGTTGAATCTCGCCCGACGAAAAGGCCAGCGGCTGTACACCGGGCGTTTCGACGGGTGATGAATACGGGTTGGTCGGCGTCGGCCCTGCGCCGTGTGCTTGTGGTGCGGCGGACGGAACATCTACCACGGCGTTGCAACTGGGACATTGCGCCTGTTTACCAGCGTTTTCGTCTGGAACGCTCAGTTGCTGTTGGCATTGGCTGCAAAAAAATTCGATGGCCACTGTTGTCCCCTTTCAGTCATTGAAAACGTTTCGATTGTGAGTCTTCGTCGTCGCCACTCGTTACGGCGTCAAGAAAAACGTCCGGACGACCTTAGCTCTGCCGTCAGTCTCTTGTATTGTTGTTTCTTCCGCACCGGCACTTTGCGCCAATCGATATCGTGAATCGCGCCGTGGATTGCATATAAGTACGCAGCGTTGCAGCATTTGGTACTACGCCCGGTTTTCTTTCGCCCCTCCAACATTTGCATAAACGTCACCTCGACACCACGATCAATGACATCTTGAGCTGTGCAGATGCCGACAGCATTCAAATCAGCTTCGCATGCCGGTCCTAGGTTCCGCATTTCGGAGATTTTGCGTTCGTCGCTCATGGCAATCACCTGCCCCGGACGGATTCCAATTCAAATCGGATATACTCGCAATTCTATCGCGAAACGAGGCCGTTCATTTCGGCTAATCCCGCGATCACTCCTGTCAAATTCAACTTTATGCGTTTCGAACCTGCTGACGCCGTCGCCGTGGTCACTGGTGCCAGTAGCGGCATCGGGCGGCATCTGTGCCTCCTGCTTGCCCAGGCGAATGCCTCCGTCGTCGCGGTAGCACGCCGCGGTGATCGAATTGCCGATTTGATCAGCACTTGCCCGGGTGGAAAAATCGTACCAGTGATCGGCGACGTGACGGACCCCGCGGTTCGCGAGCAGATTGTTTCCGCGGCGGTCAAGATTCGCGACGGTCAGGTCGATTTGCTGGTCAATAATGCCGGAATCGGGGCGATCGGACCGTTTGCCGATGCAACCGAGGACCGATTGCGGCAGATCATGGAAGTCAATTTCTTTGCTCCGGCCGAGTTGACCCGGCAGTTCATCCCCCATTTGCGCCGCGGGCGTAATCCGGTGATCTGCAACATTGGAAGCGTTTTGGGCCATCGCGCGGTCCCCAACAAAAGCGAATACTGCGCCAGCAAGTTTGCCATGCACGGATTCAGCGATTCGCTACGCGCCGAATTAGCCCCGGACAACATTCAAGTCACATTAGTTAGCCCCAGCACAACACGCAGCGAATTCTTTGATTCGCTGATTGGCAGTGAATCCGACGTCGAATCAAAAAGTCTCGGTAGCTGGTCACCACAACAAGTTGCCAAGGCCGCGTTATCCGCCATCCGCGCCCGACGCAGCGAAGTAATCTGTAGTCTCGGTGGCAAGGCGTTGGTGTACGCGGACCGCCTCGCGCCAGCGATCATGAACAAAGTACTTGCCGAAAAAAGTGACCCGTAGCGAAACGGATGTCGCGACGCGGCAGTTTGAACGCTAGCCCCGGTTTTTTCGAAACCCATCAGTCCTGGGCAAACCGACACAGAACCGGGGCTATCGCCCAAACGGCTAGATTCCTACGCAAATTGCAAAACTTTTGTGCGGGGCGTGGCTTGCCAGCTTGAGTGGCGCGTGCCATTTCAAGGCAGCGTTTCTTCACTGGCGATCACCGTGCAGGTACACGTTGCTGTCGCGACACGCTTACCACGCGCATTGAGAATCTCGCATCGCACGAATCCGATTCGCAAACCGCGATCCACCACAGTCGAGTTCGCAACCAACAACCCATCGCGGATCGGTCGCATAAAATTGACTTTCATTTCAATCGTCGAAAAATCCTCACTCTCCAACAGTGTGCGACCGAATGCGATTCCCATCGAAGCGTCGGCCAACGCAGCAATCACACCGCCGTGAACGCGGCCCATCGGATTGTGATAACGCTCTGAACACTCCATCCGCACGGTCGCACGCCAGGCGTCGGCCGCCGCTGGATCCGCCGGCACGACATCAAATCCAACCAATTGCGAAATAGGAGCAGTCGAAAAGCGATCGGTATCAGTCGTCATTGATTGTTTCAACGTCTTGAGAACTGGCAAACAGTATTCCGAGGCGAACATCCTAGCGGGTCAGGTCAACAATACGCGACATCTTCCAAAGGATGTAATTGGCGAATCATTCGCTCTCAGCGATCGGGGCAACGGTGATGGTGTGCGTGACCGGCCGAAACTGATCTCCAATCGCCTCGACCAATTTCTCTCGCTCGGCCTCGGTCTGAGCCACCAACTTCTCAAACGCGTCGTCACCGCCGCCGCGGCCCTTCTTGTGAAATTCACGTTTGATTTGATGCGTTTCAAACGCCTGCTTTGCCGCCACCGCTTGATCGACCCGTTCAAAGGCATCAAAGAAAGGGTTCTCGACGAATTGGTCCGCCAAGTTAATTCCGTTGGCCAATTCGGTCGCGCTGAATTTGTGACTCCAATCGCCCCAGTTCACGACGGCGTTTTCCGACGTCAATCCAGTCACTTTCAACGTAAGCCGATTCAAATCGCGATTCAATGGCACCAATGTCATGCCCGAGCGAATGGAATTGTCGTCGTTCAATTCCCCGCGTGCACAAAACGGATACTGCGAGCTTGTGATCGTCGCCCGCCCAGCGGCAACGGAGTCGACCGTGTGACCCTTTGTGGCCATCGTCGTCCCCGACTGGAGGTTGATCGATATCGTCCCCAGATCGCCATCAAGTCCCATCGAACGTAAGAAGGCGTAGGCCATCATCACGTGGCCAGCCCATCCTGGATGAATGCCGTCTTTGCCCGCGACACGATACGGTTTGTCAGGTGTCGAATATTTGCGCTCGGCGAATACTTGTTGCTGGTACATCGGCCAGAATTGATCGGCGAATCGGACGTTTTCTTCGCTGGCGATTTGGATCCCGATGTCACGCAGCGCGCAGAGGTTCAAATTGTGTTCGTCAAGCGTCCCGCTACGGGACTTCACCCAGGTCGCGATCTTACCGCTGCAACCGGGTGATCCCAGCACCACGCGAGCGCCAGCCCCCTTCAACTTGCGAACCACGGCGGTGTAGTGATCGCGGTACCACCGCCCATTGGTGACATCAAAGGGTCGGTATCGAGCATCGTTCATTCCGTAACAGAGCGTCGCGAGTGTCGGGCCAAACCGCAGGCAATCCTGGTCCATTCGTCGCAAGAATCCATCCGCTTTCTCGCCGCTCCATCCATACTGCCTCACGGTGACTTCCAACTCAGGAACACAAACCGTCAGATAGGTTTCCATCATTCGCGAATACATTTTCTGCTCGGTGATCGAATCACCAATGATGGCCAGGCGGTCGCCCTTTCGTATCACCAAATCACCAGCGTCAGGCGCCTTGCGCGGGTTAAATTTGGCAAACGCGGGATCGTCTGGTTTTTGCTCATATTCATACGGCCCGAAAATCACCCGAGGCCTAGCCGTGAGTTTCTCCTGCGCGGCCACGAGCCCGCAATTCACGCACATGATCGCGAGCAGCACAAAGCAGGCGGAAAACCTTTTCACAGACATCAGGAAACTCGACAATTAGGGCTGAAACGGTGTTGATGTTATAGCTGATTTCCAACGCAGTCACGCCATCTCACTAGTCAAGCATCCAAAGTGGCCATCACGCTCCGCGTGATATAGCCCGACCGAAATCCCAAACATCGGTTCGATCCAGATCGTAGCGCTGGTCAACCATTGGAAACCCAACCCTACGATCCAAAACAAAACCAATCGAACACACAAAGTCGGGCTGCATCACGGCGGAGCGTGATGGCTACCTTGCCGAAACCGGCCTCATCACACGCAATGCACCTGTCTGATTGTCGATCGAGCTCGAAAATGCGAGAATGCATCGTCAACCGATCGCAGACCGACGCGTATCCCGGTTCCAAACTGCTGAACCTTTCTCTAAACGGAGTCGAATCATGGGCCGATGTTTTAATTCAACCGTGGTAAACGCTCCAATCGATCAAGTATGGATTGCCGTTCAGAACTTTCACGATATGTCGTGGGGCGAAGGCGTGATCACCAGTTGCGAAGCTGTCGGCGATACGCCGGGAAACAAGGTTGGCGCCAAGCGAATTTTAAACAGTTCGTTTCACGAAACACTACGATCCATCGATCACGACGCGTGTGAATTGACCTACAGCATTGACGATGGACCAGAGCCGGTATCCAGCGAGTCCGTGCAAGAGTACATCGGAACGATACGATTGCGACCGGTGACAGATTCTGGTCAGACATTTTGTCAATGGGAAACAACCTACAAATCCAATGACGATGATCTGGTCGCCGCCTTCTGCAATCCAATTTACGCAGCATTGTTAGAAGCGATGAAAGCGCACTTCGCTCGGTGAGTCGGGTGGCTTGATGTTGGCTCGCGCCAATTTTGCGACGACGCTGTCCAACAGCTAACATAATGGGCTGAAATCCGAATCCAGGAGATGCCCTATGACCAGTCGTCGTGAATTCTTGTGTGCTACGTCCGCGGCTACCGCTGCGATTGCTTGCCCCGCGATTGTTCGCGGTCAAAATCTAAATTCACGGTTGCAAGTCGCCGGGATTGGGTGCGACGGCAAAGGTTGGTCCGACATCAAGGAAATGGCGGACCACCCCAACACGAGGATGGTCGGATTCTGCGACGTTGACTTGGCGAGAACGGAGAAAGTCAAAACACTCGCGCCGGACGCGCCGATTTTCCAAAACTTCAAAGACATGCTTGGAAAGCTGGGCGACAAAATCGATGCCGTGACAGTCTCCACACCCGATCACATGCACGCGTACATCACCATCGACGCGATGCAGCGAGGAAAACATGTCTACTGTCAGAAACCCCTGACGCACAATGTTTGGGAAGCACGTCAGGTCGGCAGAATCGCGAAAGAATCAGGTGTGATCACGCGGCTGGGCAATCAGATCCATTCGCACTCGTATTATCGCAGTGCCGTCGCCGCAATCCGCGCCGGGTTAATTGGCAAGATCAAGGAAGTTCACTCGTGGTCGTCGGCGACCGGACATGGCAAATCCGGTCACATCTCCGTTCCCAAGGATCCGCCGCCGTTACCCGAGGGTGTCGACTGGAATCTTTGGATCGGTGTCGCGCCGATGCGAGTATACGGCGGTGACCGCGTCTATCACCCTTGGGGCTGGCGTGATTGGCAAGATTTCGGAAACGGGGCGTTGGGCGACTTTGGGTGCCATATTTTCGATCCCGTCTTCACCGCCATCGAACTCAATCGAGCACCATTGAGCATGAAAGCCGATCATTCGGGCATGAACGATCAGGTGTGGCCTGCGCAGACCAAGGTCCAGTATGTGTTTCCAGGCACGAAGTGGACCGCGGATAAAAAAATCAACATCACTTGGTACGACGGCGGTTTGCTCCCATCGGTCAAACGATCACATGTTCCTGAAACCACTGCGATTCCCAGCCAAGGTTCGTTGATCATCGGAGACAAAGGGACGATGGTGCTGAAGCACATGGGCCGCGCGATTCTGTACCCGCTGGACCGTTACGGCGCCGATGCGTTCGATGATCTTGAAAGCCTCAATCACTATCACGGTTGGGTCGACGGCTGCCTGAGTGGCGAACAACCCAGCGATGGATTTGATTATGGCGCCAAACTGACCGAATCGGTACTGCTTGGTAACATCGCCGTTCGCTACCGCAACGAGTCGCTCCAATGGGACGAAACGGCGATGAAGATCACCAACAACGATGCTGCAAACAAGTGGCTCAAACGAGATTACCGAGACGGCTGGGACATTAACACGTAGCGTCACAACCTTTGTCGCCGACTGCTTACTCACTTGGTGTTGCCGCTACGCTTGCGCTGTCCTTTACGAACACGCATCGCTTCACCCCACCAAGTACACGCTGAGCGTTTGATCTATTTTGCGGACCGAATCTGCTATGAAATACCTCCCACTGTTGTGCATGGCCTTAATTCACAGTCTGGCTGTTGCCCAAGAACCGTCGATCGAGCAACTCGACCCCAACATGGCGTTGGAAAAGGCTGATGCGTCGGGGATCCGCTGGCTGGATCCTCGTGAAGCGCCGTTTCGGATCACGGGGCTAAAATGGATCTCCAGCGACAAGGTTTATCGTCGACTACCAGTCAAACCCGACTGGGAAATTCGCAAAGCAGTTGACTCACTTGCCAACAGCACGGCAGGCGCACAGATCCATTTTCAAACCGACAGCGAGAAAATTCTTGTGCGGGTTTGGTTGCCGCGTCGATCAGGGATGTATCACATGCCCGCGACCGGCCAGAGCGGTTTTGATCTGTACGTCGGTCCGCCAGGAGAATTGCAATACAGGTCAACGACAAGGTTCGATGCCGGCGCATCGAAATACGAAGTCACGTTATTGGATGAATCAAAGCAAAACCGAAATGTCGTCTTGAATTTCCCGCTCTACAACGGCGTTCAAAAGGTCCAAGTCGGTTTGGTCGCGGGCTGTAGTTTGACCGCGCCTCCCGCATTTGACAGTGAAGGTCCGATCGTCGTATACGGGACATCGATCACCCAGGGAGGTTGCGCGGCCCGGCCTGGGATGGCGTACTCCAACATTCTGAGTCGAAGACTCAATCTCGAGTTTGTGAACCTGGGCTTTTCCGGCAACGGAAAGGGCGAACCAGAACTGGCGAAGCTGATCAACCAGATCGACAACAAAAAGATGGTGGTACTGGATTACGAAGCGAATGTGTCCGAGGACATCCGAAATACGCTCGAAAACTTCATCGACATTTTGCGGTTCCAGAATCCGCGAATGCCGATTCTGGTGATGTCAAAAATTCTTTACTCGAGAGAGACGAGTGGTTCAAACGATGCCAGGGCACGGCAAGACCGAGCCGAATTCCAGCGGAGACTCGTCGAAACGAAACGATCCGCCGGCGACCAAAACATTTTCTTCTTGGATGGAAGTACATTATTGGGTGAACACGCTTATGAATGCACGGTCGACGGCGTTCATCCTACCGATCTGGGATTCCTGAAAATGGCGAACACGATGGAACCGGTAATCAAAAAAATATTGGCAAACGCGAGCGAATGAGATTTTCACGAACCATACCGACCCATGTTAGAGTTTCGAATTGAATCCGGTCCTCGCTACGCTTGCCGATTTAATTCGCATCAATAGCGTCAACCCAAATTACGACGGCGGCGTCCCCGAAGCAAAGGTCGCTGATTATGTGTATGGTTTCTTTGCCGATCGGAACATCACCGTTCGCAAACACGACGTGCTTCCCGGTCGCCCCAATGTCATCGCAACGATCGCGGGCGCGGATCCCGATCGTCGTGTCATTTTGGAAGCGCACCTGGACACAGTATCGATCGAGTCGATGACGATCGATCCGCTGGATCCTGTCATTCGCGATGGGAACATGTACGGCCGCGGATCGTGTGATACCAAAGGCGGACTGGCGGCGATGATGCACGCGGTCGCCATCGTCGCCCAGTCTGGGCAGCAACCACTTTGTGAAATCGTTTTTGTCGCGACCATCGACGAAGAGTACTCGTATCGCGGCGTGGCCGATTTCTGTAAAACCGCGCACGGCGACGCAGCCATCGTCGCCGAACCAACTCAACTAGCTCCCGTGATCGCCAGCAAGGGGCTCGTCCGTTTTAGGATCGAAACACGCGGCCGTGCGGCTCATTCGGCCAAACCAGAATTGGGGAACAATGCAATCGAACAAATGGCGCAGGTGATATCGGCGATCCGGAGTGACAATCAGCGACTTGCAACATCACCGCATCCGCTGCTCGGGCCCGCCACCTGCAACGTCGGCGTGGTCCGCGGCGGCCTGCAAATTAACTTGGTCCCAGCATCCTGCGAAATCGAACTGGATCGCCGCCTACTGCCCGGCGAAACTGTTGCCGTAGTACTAGACCACTACCAGTTCGTGCTGAATAAACTGTCGCAACGTGATTCATCGATCGATGCTGTTATTCATCGCCCGATGCTGACGGATGTCCCGCTGGAAACGGACAACCGATCCGATGTCGTCACTGTCCTGCGCGAAGTATTGCGCGACCTGGGTCACGACACGACTCCGATCGGCGTTCCGTTCTGCAGTGACGCGAGCAAATTGGGCGCGATCGGTATACCAAGTGTGATTCTGGGTCCCGGAAACATCGACCAAGCCCACGCAGCGGTCGAGTACATTGAATGTCAGCAAGTCATCGATGCCGTCGAAATTTACCGGCAATTCATTACAAAGTTTCAGTAGACCTCACAGGGACATACCGATGAGAAAGCCCAACATTTCGCGGCGCGACTTTGCGGCAATGGTTTCCGCCTCGGCCGCTATCACTTGCACAAAAGATTTATCGGCTGCAGACACGCCTGTTGGATCTGGATGGATCGACGCGCACGTGCATGTTTGGACACCCGACACCAAATCGTATCCATTGGATAAAAACTTCACGATCGACAGTATGAAGCCGGCGAGTTTTACGCCGGAAGAGTTATTCGCACACACCAAACCAGCCGGTGTTGATCGAATCGTGCTGATCCAAATGAGTTTCTATAACTTCGATAATTCCTACATGCTGGACGTGATGGCGAAACACCCCGGCGTATTCGGTGGTGTGGGAATCGTCGATCACCGCAACCCAAACGTAGCGACGGAGATGAGAAAATTGGCGAGCGCCGGTGTGAAAGGATTTCGGCTACACGCACGCGGTGACGCAGCCAACAGTTGGCCACAGGACAAAGGGATGGCAACCGTCTGGAAAACAGCCCAAGAGGGGGATTTGGCGGTGTGTCCGCTGATCAATCCAAGCGATCTTTCGAGCATCCAAGCGCTGTGCAAGCAATTCCCCCAAACCAAAGTCGTGATTGATCATTTTGCGCGTGTTGGAATCAGCGGCACGGTCCAGCAAGATCAACTGGACGCACTTTGCCGCCTGGCCGATTTCCCACACACGCATGTAAAAACGTCCGCGTTTTATGCTTTGGGAAAGAAGTCGCCGCCGTATACCGATTTACTACCGATGATTCGCCGCGTCCTGGACGCCTACGGTTCGCAGCGATTGATGTGGGCAAGCGATTGCCCCTATCAGGTCCAAGGAAAACACTCGTACGAAGCATCGATCGCATTGATTCGCGACCATGCCGACTTCTTGACTCAGAGCGACAAAGAAAACATTTTGCGAGGCACCGCCGAGCGACTATTTTTCTGAGATTGCTTTCCGATCTCCCGCAGACAAGGACCTGTGCTGTCGCGACGTTGCCAGGACAGGTCCCGGCCCACCAGACGACGATCTACGGCAGCAGCGTTTGCCCGCCGTCGACTGGCAGAATCTGGCCGGTCGTCATACTGGTCCCCAAGGCAAAGTACATCACGGCATCGCAGATATCGTCCGGCGATGAGGGCTTTGGAATTGGGTAACCCGAAACCATTTCGTCGATGTCCCAATCGGGATTGCCCTGTTTGATCCAGCGGCTATCGATCGGACCGGGACAAACTGCGTTGACGCGAACCTCTGGCGCCAGCACCCGGGCGAGTGACTTGGTCATCGTGTTCAAGCCACCTTTGGTTGCGCAGTACGCGATCGACGATCCACTGCCGGTGATCCCTGCGACACTACTGATGTTGACGACGCTGCCGCCGTCGCCCGCACGCAACAAATCGGCCGCGGCTCGGGTAACAAAGAACGGCCCTTTCAAGTTGACATCCAGCATCCGGTCCCACATCAATTCAGTCAGTCCATCCAAATCCTGGTGCGGCACGAAATGGGTCATCGCTGCGTTATTGACCAGCACGTCCAATCGGCCCAACTGGCTTTGAACGCGGACCATCATCTTTCTCACTTCGTGATCATCGGCAACATCACAGCCTTCGACCAACACTTTTGCTCCACGCTCCTTCGCTTCACTGGCCGTCTGCAAAGCCTCCGCTTCGCTCTTGTTGTAATTGACGACGACGTTAAACCCGAGTTCTGCGAATCGAAGAATGCAGGCACGCCCCACACCGGTCGCAGAACCGGTGACCATCGCAACATGCTGGGAATAATCGGGCATAACAAATCAGTTCGGCAAGAGGATAACAGCGGCACGATTGCCAAAACGCAGGGGACGTCAACGACTCGTCCATCGCGACGCGTTACGGTTTGACCTGTAGAACCAGCTTATCGACCGAACCGGCCAGCGCGAACGGTGGCTTGTACGGCCCGACTTGCCCACCGTTGTCACGGCCCACCTGTAATCCATCCAACGGTTGCTCGGCCAGCGGAGGATCGATCTTTTGACTCGCAACCACATCGTCGCCGATAGAAACCGTCAAGTCGCCCGACTTCAGTAACTTCGCCCGCACTTGCACTTTGCCAGACAGTTTGACCCCCGTATCAATCACCGTTCGCTTGCCGCTGACCGCCATGGCGAAGCGAACCGTGCTGGCCTGAACATACAACGCCCAACCATGCGTGACCCCGCCTTGCGCGACGATCACGCCATCGCCTTGAACATTCACGTCGGCCTTGATCTCGATACTCCTGCCGACGATGTACGGACCAGCGTATCGATCGAGATCTGCGTCACTTGTCAATTCAAACCGTCGTTGCTTCTTGTTGAACTTTTCCTTCTTGTTTTTTGAGCCGGGATTCAAGGGCAATACTTTGGCTCGCTCTGCGTACGCTTGCCACATCTCAGCCATCTTCTTGGCTCGGTCGGGATCGTTCTGGCTTAGGTCATTCTGTTCGCTTCGATCCTTGGCAATGTTGTAAAGCTCCCATGCCCCTTGGGCACCCTTGGCGACCAGTTTGTAATCGCCCACGCGAATGGCCCGATTTCCTTCGTGCTCCCAATAGATAGCTTTGCGATCGATCGACTGCCCCAGAAAAACCGGCAGCAGACTCTTGCCTTCCATCGGTTGAATCGACTCACCACCGTGGAACGTTTTGGGATAGGTCGCCCCCGAAACATCGACGGCTGTCGCCATCAAATCAATCAAGTGGCTTGGCGTTGGTTCCAGTTCGCCATGACGCTTGACTTTGTCCGGCCAATGGACGATCAACGGCGTTGATATGCCGCCTTCGTGCGTCCAGTGTTTGTATTCACGAAACGGTGTGTTGCTGACCGTTGCCCAACCTCGACCATACCCGATCGCAGTGTCGGCCGGCCCGGACATCGATCCCCGCCCTGTCCGCATGGGATACCCATCACGTGTCTGCTTGGGCGTCATATCAGGTTGCAAGTAATCGGGCGGCAGAATTGGCAAGGAGGGTTGATCGGCTCGCGGGCCGCCGACGCCGTTTCGCCCGTAACCTTCTGCACATCCACCGTTGTCCTGGAAAAAGCAAATCAGCGTGTTTTCAAACTGACCCGTATTCTTGAGTGCTTCAACGATTCGTCCGATGCCCTGATCCATGTTGTCAATCATCGCCGCATACACCTCCATGTTCCGTTTGTCCCACTGCCAATGTTCTTTCTCTTTCCATTCATCCGCGATAGGCCAATTGATCGTCGAATCGCGATCGATCAATCCCATATCGACCATTCGCCGATAGCGGGCATCGCGAATGGCGTCGTAGCCAGCGTCGTATTTACCTTCGTACTTTTCGATGTCGTGTTTCAATGCGTGCATGGGCCAATGGGCAGCGGTAAAACTGACATACAAAAAGAAAGGCTCATCGTCTTCGTTGTAGTGATGCTCCAGGATGTATCGCGATGCGTGATCGGCAATTGCATCGGTGTAATAAAAATCGCCGTTGGCGCGGTCTTTTTCTTGATACTCTCGATCAGTCACCGGCGACACATAGTTGTTGTCACGCGTCAGTGTGTTGGGGTCAAAGAAACTTCCGGCACCGTGAATCGTCCCGTAGAAGCGATCGAAGCCACGCTGCCGCGGCCAGTTGCTCTTGTCCGATTCGTCGTTGGGATTGATCATCTTGGTAACATGCCACTTGCCAGCCATGTACGACTTGTATCCCGCCGATCGAAGCGCCTCGGGGATGGTCACGCTTTGCCGGTTTAAGTCGCCGCGATAACCGTCGTAGCCGCGGTCGCTCATCATGTGGCCAATACCTGCTTGGTGCGGATACAAACCTGTCAGCAGACTGGCCCGCGTCGGACAGCAGCGTGCCGTGTTGTAGAACTGGGTGAATCGCAAACCCTTGTCAGCCAATCGATCTAAATTCGGCGTTTCGATCTCGCTACCGTAACAACCAATGTCGGAGAACCCCATGTCGTCGGACATGATGTAGATAATGTTCGGCTTGTCGGCGGCAATGGCCGCCCCTACCAACAGCAAGCTGAGTAGACAGAGGAACTGGCGCATGATGATGAGTCGCGTCGTTGTGTGGGGATGAAATTAATGGTGGACGGCAGCACGCGGATCGATCCGGAATCGACGAATGCTACCGCACCATAGGTGGGCGGTTATACGCGGTCGTCACGATTTTTGATTCGGTTTCTTGACCGTTGGTTGCAACCATCAATACCCGTGCACCGGGAGTCACGTCGGCGAGCCCAACGGCCGGAACACTACCATCAGCAGCACTGCGAGTGGCTCGGATGGGTCGACCGTTGAGTGTCAAATATCGCACATCGGCATTCGCAAGTGTCTTGTAACCTCCGGTAACCGCGATCGGTCGCCGCCCGGTTTTCGCGGCGGTTGTCTCCAGTGACCCGCCACCGCGTGGAGTCTCTTTGGGCGAATCGATCAGGTTACGAACTCGAAGGGCGATGGTCGGATCCGCTTGTGTTGGATCAAATTCCATCTCCAAAAAATTCCAATAGAAAGGATCACTTTTGCCGTGCGGGTTCAATTCAGGATCAGCATGCGTCTTGTGATACAGCGAATAGACTTCGACATCGCGTCCGTCCACGTCCTTCATCTTTGGTCCGAATCCCGGGATCACACCGCGACCGCCGCTTCGGCCGATGGGCCCGAAACTGCATTCGATGATTCCGTGCTGAGTATTTTTCATGATGCATCCGTTGTGCACGTCGCCGTACACCGTGACGATCCCGTCCCGCGATCCCAACAATTCCAGCACGCGGTCACTGCCCGCTTTGACCCATCCGGCATAATCGGCGGTGACCCGATCCCGCTGATTGAATTTCATGGGATGCAAACCACTCTCGAAATCCCCCGCACCGCCGGTCCAAACCGTGTGCATACCATTGATTCCGGTCAGGCATATCAAACGCGACGCATCAGTTGTGACCAATTGCTGTAGCCACGCGAATTGCTCTTCGCCCAACAAACTGCGCGTCGGGTCGGTCCGGTCATACAAGCTTTTGAAATTCTCCCAACCCGAATCATCCCACATATCCGTGTCCTGACTGCTACGCCACAACCGCGAATCAAGAATTACAAAGGTAAAATCCTGATTGGGCATCTTCCACGCCCGCCACTTCTTAGGATTCGCAAGCGGATCCACTTTCTCCGCGCCGGTCGTCAGGTGGTGCACGATTTTGAAATTGCGTTGCATGTACGTGATGTCTTGGCCGAGTCCATCAACGCTGCGAATCACCAGTTGTTCGGGGCCTTTTACGTCATCCATTCCATAGTCATGGTCACCCGGATTGATGACATTCCAGTGCCGCATCATTTGCCATCGACTGGTCGGCCCGCAAATCGACTGGGTGACGATTTTGTACGCATCATCGGTACTGGGTGGATAGAGCACCAGTTCCATGTACCAGACGTCGTCTTCCCACAGCATGATTTGGAATTTGTATTCGTCCAGATGCTTATAGGATTCCACCGATGGTTGATCACGAAACTGCCATTGGTCGCCGCCGCCGATGATGCGGTAGCCGCTGTCATCGCGGACCTGCAAACCACTGGTGATCGCATGGCAAGAAAGTCCACACATTCTGTACGGCGCTTTCAACTGCGGGAGCCGCCCGACGTAATCGCCACTGGCAGGCACATCGCCGACCAAACCGGTGCCGGGCCCCACCAAATCCGAACCGATCCGCGGATCCGCGGTGACGTCGACGCCGTCTTTCCAGATCGTGTAATAGAGTGTCTTGTCCGCCGGGTTATCGGGCAGTTTGACATTCAGGACCGCCGTGTTGCGACGCCAGTCGTTGCTGACAATTTCTGCCTTTCCGGCAACTGGAACCGCGGCCCACCCGTCGACGGGTTGTGGGGAATCCGACACACGGACTTCGGC
>JABDKS010000243.1 GCA_013002105.1 Pirellulaceae bacterium
TGTGTCGCTGTGCGGGTTCGTCAAACGTACTGCTGATGACCTCGCATTGCGGTCCGCGAACTTCGCGTTCCATGTCCGTCACTTCTTCGGGGCGTTCGTCAATCAGCAATACGAACACGTACGCTTCTGGGTAGTTTTTGAGAACCGCCCGTGCCATTTGTTGCATCAGAATCGTCTTTCCGGCTCGCGGCGGGCTAACGATCAAACCCCGTTGTCCGAATCCGATCGGAGTCATCATGTCGACAACCCGCGTACTGAGGTCGTCGGGTAGGTACTCCATCAAAATTCGCTTGTCGGGATGGAGCGGAGTGAGTTCGTCAAATGGTACCGACTTTGCCCGCGCCATCGGATCGCGACGATTAATGGCTTCGATGCGAAGCAATGCAAAGTAGCGTTCGTTTTCTTTGGGGGGACGGATTTGGCCGGCGACGTGACTGCCTGTCAAAAGTCCGAAGCGGCGAATCTGACTCGGTGATACGTAAATGTCGTCGGGGCACGAGAGATAGTGATACTCGGCACTTCGCAAAAATCCAAAACCGTCGGGCAAGATTTCCAGCGTTCCTTCGCCGTACATCAAGCCATCGCTTTTCATGCGATTTTTGAGAATGCTGAAAATCAGTTCTTGCTTGGTCAGCGTGCTGAACTCACTGATGCCGGCCGATTCGGCCAATCGCATCAAGTCCTCGTGCGGCATCTGTTGCAAGTCGGAGATATTGACTTGCGGTCGATCTTTGCCAGTTTCGGGGATTCCGACGCGTTGCCCTGCCTTGTTGGCTTCGCTGACGATTTCCTCGGGCAGCGATAGTGGATCGCGTTCGGCATCGAGTTCCCGGACGCGTTGGTCAACTTCCTTGTCCGGGTGTCGCGGACGCTGAGCGCCCTTGCGATAACGCTGATATTCGCGCGGTCCTCGTGCGCGCTGATTGCCCCCATCCTGGGAAGAATGTTTGGATGTCATGATGTTGAACGCCGTTGCGGCGCTACAAATAGGAAGAGAAAGAGCTTCAGGGTGGGGAGACTGAGCGGGTGGTGTAAAACCGGATAGGGAGGGGAAAGAATGGAAGTAGAAAAAGAGAGAAAGAGGATTCAGATTGATCGGCTGACGTCTGAGTATGCGACGCGTTAGTTGTCGACGATTTAGTTGTCGGTCAGGCAGTGGGGAGGAGCGGAATCGTCGGGCCCGATACTTCCCATTGTAACGAGAATCTGCCACTGGGAATCGACGATTTTTAATAGATCTGACAAGGTCGCATCGTTATCCAGGATCACGTTGCTAAGGCGTCTTTTTTCGGCAATCGCCGTTTGATTGACCTCTCGCCGGTCCAGTTCGGCGGCGTCCCAGCCCCGATTTTCGGACCATTTTAGCCGCATTTCACGCGGGGCATCGATGCACCAGATCGCGTCACAGGATCGATCCCAGGCGGATTCAAACAATAGCGGCACGTCCAACAATGCAACTTGAGCCCCCGATTTCGCTGCCGCCTGCAATTGTCGAGTGATTTCGATACGCGTTGGCGGATGGATCACCGACTCCAAGTAATCCAGGGCTGCTTGTTGTTGGGCAGATTTTCCAAATACCAGTGCCGCCAGTTTGGAACGTTGAATCGTTCCGTCATCGCCCAAAATGTCGGACCCAAAATGCTCGGCAAGCTTGTCGGTGACCGCCTGTTGATGAAGCACGTCGCGTGCAATCAAATCCGCATTGATCCACGCCGCGCCCTTGCTTTGCAAATGCGCCGCCACAGTGGATTTGCCGCTCGCCGGTGTTCCGACAATTCCGAGCACGATCATGGCAGCAGACACGCGCAGTTCATCGTACTTGCGTTGATTCAGGAATGTACAAAAACGCGTTGCAGTTGGGGCACTTGACCATTTGCGAAAGCTGCAGCTGATCGACGACATGAGTGGTAAGGGTCTGATAGCAACCGCCGCAGGATTCTCCGTCCAGCGGTGCAAGTGCCTCTTCACCCTTGGATGCGGTTAAACGCAAATAGTCCGCCTTGGCAGCGGAGGGAATTTCGCTCTCTGCCTCGGCAAGTTCTTTCTTTACTCGCTCTAGGTTTTCGCCGACGTCGATCAATCGCGCCTCGACATCCGTAATGCGTTGCTTCTGTTCGGCCTGTTGCTTTGCAAGTTCGTCGTCGGCTGCCTTCAGGTTGGCTTCCATCACGTCGAGTTGCTCGAACGACTCGAGTATCTCGTCACTCAACACACTGTTAGCTTGTTCGTCGGCGGCAATCTGTTCTTTGAGCGTGTCAAACTCGCGGTTGCTGGCCGCAGTATTCAGTTTTGCCTTCAAGTCTTCGATGCGGTCTTCGCGAGATTTCAACTGCAATTGCTTGTCATCAGATGCCAGTTTGGCTTTTTTGCGAGTCTCTTTGGCGGACTCGGCATCCGCCTGAGCCTTTGCCACCATCGTTTCACCTGCTTTGATTTGGCGCGGCCCGCGTTCGAGTTGAGTTTCCAGCTCGTTCTTGAGTCGATGCAAATGGTGCAGCTTGCGAAGCAATTCAGCCTTGAATTCGACTTTTTTTGCCATGGAGGGAGACCAGGAGGGGGAGAGGAGTAACGGCAGCTTGTTGCTTACAGCATATCGCCTGAGCGAATCCCTCGCACCTGGGCTGAGAGTGGATGGTTTGCCTTTGGTACATAGCGGGCGGGCAAAAAAAAGAAAGGCGACTCAGCAAAGCCAAGTCGCCCTTCACGGTTCGTGCCACTTTATCGACCATTGGAACGGGCGAATCGCAAGAAACGCCAATTCAAGCGGCTGTCGATCATGCCGCCACTTTCAAAAACGAGCTGAGGCGGTCGGCTCGTGATGGGCTTTGCAGTTTTGCAACCGCTTTCGCCTCGATTTGACGGACGCGTTCGCGAGTGACTTTGAAAATCCGTCCGCATTCTTCCAATGTGTAACTGTAGCCGTCGACCAGTCCATAACGGAGGCGAATAATTTCGCGTTCGCGAAACGTCAACGTCTGGAGCAGTTCGTCGATCTTGTTGCGAAGGATGCCGCTGGCCGCCATGCGAACAGGATTGTCATTGTCGTTGTCTTCGATGAACTCGCCAAAGCTACTGTCTTCGCCTTCGCCAACGGGTCGATCCAAGCTGACTGGATGTCGGCCGATGTCCATCACACGACGGACTTCTTCGAGCGGAATTTCCGTCTCCTTGGAGATTTCTTCGTAGGTCGGCTCGCGTTTGAGGTCTTGCGTGAGCCGCTTCTGTGCCTGACGCAATTTACTCAGCACGTCGATCATGTGGACGGGAATCCGGATCGTTCGGGCCTGATCGGCAATCGCACGCGTGATCGCTTGGCGAATCCACCAAGTCGCATAGGTGCTGAACTTGAATCCGCGGCGGTATTCGTACTTGTCGACCGCACGCATCAAGCCGGTGTTGCCTTCTTGAATCAAATCCAAAAACGACAGACCACGGTTACGGTATTTTTTGGCGATCGAAACGACCAAACGCAGGTTGCCACTGCTGAGCTGGCGCTTGGTCGCTTCGTATTCTTCGAAGTGCTGTCGCGCTTTGACCATGCGATTATGCAAACTGCGAGGGCTCTCCTGCGTGACCATCATCAGCTCGCGCAGCTCTTGTTTCAGGTCTGCGGCTTCGTCGCGGCTGACCGCGTCGACGCCCAGTTCGGCCAAACGTTGTCGAATGAAATTCATTCGCCCCGAGATTTTCTCGAGTTGTTTCAGCAAGGGAGTGACACGACGCGAACGCAAGCTGAGTTCTTCGACCAATTCAAGGCACTTGCGGCGATTGGCGATGAATCGGCGACGAATCTCGGCTTTCAACCGCGGCGACGTGCTCTTGCGAACCATCGCGTCAAAGTCAGCCTTGTTTTGCAAAATCAAGACTTCCAATGTTCGCAGGTTATGCGGCATGCGAGCGGAAACTTGTTCTTTGGTCAAACGCTCGGTCAACGAAACCTTGATCGTTCGATCAAACGGCAAATCGCCACTGTGAACACGCTTCAGAATCTGAACGGTCGAGCGAAGCGCGTAATCGGACTCCAACAACGCTCGGCGGAACTGACGTCGTGTGATTTCGATCTTCTTGGCCAGCGAGATTTCTTCTTCGCGTGTCAGCAGTGGAATCTCGGCCATTTGGCTCAAGTACATCCGGATCGGATCTTCGCTTGCCTTGGGCATTTCGGCCGAGACAAGTGGTTTGTCGCTCGCTGCCGGCTCGCGAAACTCAGCAACGTTCGGTTCCGGGCGGTTCTTTGCCCGTTCCATTGCCTTCTTCTCAGAGGCTTCGATCAGGCGGATGCCGCGACTTTCGAGAGCGAAGATCAACCGGTTCAGTTTTTCCGGGTTGACGTCTTCGTCGGGCAGATAACTGTTGACCTCGTCATAAGTCAAGAAGCCGTCTTTGGCTCCACGAGTGATCAACTGATTTAGATCTTGATCGATCGATTGCATAACAAAACCTCATGTTTTGATGTTGCCGCAATTTGGCATTGGGTCAGTACTGTCGAAACAGCACCGGGTCGTTTGAAATCCATTTCAATTTTTGTGCGTCATTGCCGAAGCAAATCTGCCAGCGGGTGTTGTGTCGAAAAGGTCCTCAAAAGGTTGGGGTCGGTAACGGGAGTTTTTTGTGAATCGGTGCGACGTGTTGTTGGTCGCAGTTTTGTTCGTCGCAGTCCTGTTTTCGCCGATATGATGTGCAGGATTTTTGTGATGCTTCGTTTCAAAACAAAAATGCTCAGTTGTCAGCGGCGAACAACATGTTCGGTCGTAAGCGATCTGACAAGTCCATTTTTTAAAAGGTGAGCGTTAGTTTTTAAATTTTTTGGAGATTGTTCATTGCGCCAGCAAAGCAGTTGGCAAAGTTTCAAGTTGGGCCTTTTTTATTGAAATGATTGGCACGGAAGTTCATTTGGGAGTGATGCCGCGTCGCGATTTTTCAGCGTCAAAAAGTTGGCGTAGCAGTTCGACTTCTTCGTCGTCAGGCAGTGCGGACGATTCGATTTTTGCAATCATGCCATTCTTCTCGGCATCCGCATTTCGTTCGGCATACCTGGCGGTGACCGCAACGTATCGCTCTTCGGGCGTTTGAGACAATTTGCCTTCGCGCTGTTGGACGCGGCTTTGCAATGTCACAACTTGGTTTTTCAGGTAGTCGTTTTCAATCAGCAATAACACCATGTCGACGTTCAGTTCGCGGCCTTCCATCTCCAAGTCTTGATAGGCGGACAGCAGCATTTTGGCGGCATTGGATTCGAGCCAATCGGGATCGATCGATTCGACGGCCATCGCGGCCAAATCGGGTGATTCGATCAGTAGTTCAAACAACTCGCGATCGATCCCAATGATCGGTTGTGGCTGGGGTTCGGCCGGCATCAATCGGGATGATTGCGATGCATCATCAAAACCGCCGTGCTGGTCGGCATCGTCTTGAGCAGATTGGGCAAACGCTAAATTGGGATCGACGGGTCGTGATGACGAGGAGCCTCCCCGAGGTGGCGTTTCGTGCCGTTGCGAGGCATACGTTTGAGCACTTTTCCTTTGAGCATTACGGGTCTTTTCAGCATTGCGGGTTCGCGACAAACGATCATTCAGCCGTTCAACGGGCAACGCAAACGTGCGTGACATCCGCATCATCAACTGATCAATTTTCAGTCCATCGCCACGCGGAGCTTTTGCGATCACGCCGACCATCGTGTCAATTGCTTGCATCACCGCATGGGTGTCGCGTGTCACGTCAATTCCATCGGTCAACCGCGACAGCTTGTGATCCAGTGCATCGGGCGCGTCGGCTACCATCTGCTCGAACTTTTCGCGTCCTTGTTGCGCGATGAAATCGGCCGGGTCGCTTCCGTCTGGTAGTGTCAGAACACGCAAATCGACGTTGGCTTTGACAAACAACTCCAGGACTTCGTCAGCGCGCCGCTGTCCGGCGGCGTCGCCGTCGAGCACCAGCACGACGCGTTGAGCGAAACGATTGAGAATTTTGACGTGTGGTTCGGTCAGGGCGGTGCCCAAAACGGCAACGACCGGTTCGACGCCGGCTTGCCTTGCTGCGACCACGTCGGTGTAGCCTTCCATCACCAGGGCTTCACCGCCCTTGCGAATCGGCTCGCGTGCCAATTGCAGTCCGTACAGATTCGATGACTTGCGAAACAGCTTGGTTTCGGGGCCGTTGATGTATTTGCCACCCGCGTTGTCACCATGTCGCTCAGCGATCTTGGGGATGACGCGTCCGCCCATCGAGATCACGCGGTTTTGGAGATCAGCGATCGGAAACATCAAACGACCGCGAAACGCATCGACATATCCGTCGCCGGAACGTTTTTTGAAAGCGACACCGGCAGCGTGAGCGATCTGGGCGTTCAGCTTATTCTTGGCAAGCAGGTCGATCGCATAGCTCCACTGGTCGGGAGCAAATCCGATTTGAAAACGGACGCGGTTTTCGTCGTCGATGCCGCGTTGCGCCAAGTAATCTCGCGCGATCTTTGCGTCGTCGGACTTGGGATTATCAAGTTGCTGAAAATACGCATCGGCGACCAATTTGGTGGCCGCCAGCAACGTCGCTTTGTCGTCCGGGCTACCGGGAGTTGTCTTTTTGCCACGTGTGTATTCCTCGACCGGGATCCCTGCCTGTTCGGCCAATGATCGCATGGCGGTGGGGAAGTCGACGCCGTCGCGCTTCATCACAAAACTGAAAACATCGCCACCAATGTCGCACGGCCAGCATTTCCACGTTTGGCGCTCGCGATTGACGGTCAGCGATGGGCGACGGTCGTTGTGCCAAGGACAGCGGCAGGCGAGATTGCGGCCGGCGGGATGCAATTCCAGCGTTGCTCCGATGACATCAACAATGTCAACGGCGCTTCGCACTCGTTCTTTCAGGTCGAAGTCCGCGGGTAAGGACAAACGACGGCTCCAGTACAAGGAACCGCTTTGTGCGCGCAAGCACCACAGAGAAATCATCCGCTCAAACGGCAAGTTTTTGCCGCGCAGAGATTCCCCTCCGATGTCTCACTGCAGCAAAGCTGGCGAAACTATCATGATCGGTCGACCTGCTGCATGATCGCCGCGTTGGCGGCTGGGCAGAAAACCACTCTCCGAGCGGTCATCAGGCAAATTTCGATCTCACGCAATCCTTTGCAGCGTAACAGATCTGGCCAGCATCTTTGAGCCACCCCAGATTATCGCCACGAGCAGCCATCGATTCTGCGAAATTGCCAATGGTGGGGTCAAGACCGAAAATTTGGGATCGCAGAATCGACCGATTTCTCCACCCAGCGGAGTTCAGACGCGATCCGGAGTCCGGAAGGTGTGTTGCGATTCGGGCTTGTATTGCTCGAAAAGTGGCGTTGTCCAGCAAGTAAATCCGTACGGTTGGACGCGAAACCTGGGGCTCATTTTCGCCAAGCGTTCGCCGCAGCTTGACGAATTTCCGACGTTGTTGTTTGGTTGTCTGTCGCGAGTTTTCGCGCATCGTCGTCTTCGACCGTTAGCCGATCGTGTCCGTCCGGCAGCGTGACCAGCTTGGCTCGCACCGGTCCGAACTCGGTTTGCACCGTTTCGTTACGTCGCTGCAATTTGTGACGATCAACGCTGTAACGGCGGACGCCGATGGAGGTGGAATGTTGAAAGATCAACTGTTCCAGAATGCCGACTTTGTCCAGCGGTGCGATGACCGACAACAGGGTTGCAGCACGGCCTTTCTTCATCGTGCAAGGGACTTGAAAGACGTCCAAAGCGCCCTCGGCAAGTAACCGCTGGGCACAATCGGCCAACTGTTCCGGCGTCGAATCATCAACGTTGGTCTCTACCACGACAACCCGGTCGGATTCGATCTGTGCGGAGCCTGCGGAGGCATCTTCATCGATGTCGCCCAGCATGACACGTAAAACGTTGGCTTGGCCATCCAGATCCATCGTGCCGGCGCCATATCCGACGGCGTCGATCGTCATCGCAGGCACGCTGCCAAACCGTTTTGCGGTCGCTTTGATGATTGCGGCACCGGTCGGTGTGGTTAACTCTGCATGGATGTCGCACGGTGCGATCGGCACACCGCAGAGGATTTCGGCGGTGGCCGGCGCTGGCACGCTGACCCGTCCGTGCGCGATGGTGATCGAGCCGGTGCCCGTGGGAATTGGCGACGCGATCGTGTACTGAATACCCAGCGCGTGCATTGCCACGGCGGTCCCGACGATATCGGCGATCGAGTCGATCGCACCGACTTCGTGAAAGTGGACTTTTTCGATCGTCGTCCCGTGCACTTTTGCCTCCGCCACCGCGACTTGGTAGAAGATCTGGTGGGCCAGTTCTTTGGCGGCCGGGTCAATTTGGTCGGCCCGATCGATCATTTCCGTGATATGGTGCAGGTGACGGTGCGCGTGCTCGGGGGGGTGATCGATCTGAACCGAGACGGCTCGAAAGCCGCATTTTTTGACTTCTGACGCCGTGATCGACAGTTCAGCCAGCCCCATCGAACGCACCGCCGCCTGGATCTCGGCCGACTCGACGCCCAGGTCGATCAGGGCCCCCAGGGTCATATCGCCGCTAATCCCGCTGAGACAATCAAAATAGGCGATTTTGGCCATCAATCTGTTTTCCGATGCACTGGGTGTTTGGCGTTGAAGGATTCTGTTGACCCGCTATACTTCGCGGCTCAGATTTTCCGAAGAAAACCAACCTATACGATAGATATCAAAAGATCGATCCGATGAAAGTTGTCAGCAGCATTGGTGCTCTTAAATACCGTCACCCCGACTGCCAAGTCGTCAAACGACGTGGTCGTATCTATGTGATTTGTAAGAGCAATCCGAAATTCAAGGTCCGCCAAGGCGGCGCCAAAGTGAAGAAGACTCGTCGCTAAGCAGCGACCGAGCCGAATCAAACGCAACGACCAGTGAATCACTGGTCGTTTTTTTTGTTGGTGTCGGCCAGCACCCGCCTTGGCGATGAAGTATGAATTCTTGGCACGCCAGACCAGGACGTAGCCTGCCGATCAACAGATCGACAGCGATTAAAAGCGCAGGGAACTGGACTCGGTTGGGTCATCGCCATCGAGAGACAACAAGGCGAGCAGCAGCCAACCGGGACCATCGGTTGCATCACAACGGTCGACACCGACGCGACTTCGGAACATGCCTGTTTCCCTGACATGCAGTTTCTCCATCGCTTCGTCCGCAACCAAGATCGCCATGTCGCGGTAGTTGGGTTTCTCCAGCACCTCAGAAGCTCGATTGAGAAAGTGAATGACGCGACCATAATCTTCGGCCGTGTTGTATTTGTTGTTCGGCGATCCAACCGAATGTTCGATCACTTCCGCAATCCGCTCAACAACCTGTTGATAGTCTTGGTCGTGCGTCGCGGTCCACAATGTCAAACATGATTCACCCGCGACCGTTGGCAAATAACTGAGCGACGCGTCGTCAGGCGAATTCGCTTCCGTCGGCCTCCGTTCGCCTGCCGCCGAATCACTAATCTGAGTCACCCACGATTGCACGTAGGTGGTTGCCAAGGTTTTGAACCGTTCGTTCTTGGTCAGGTCAAACGCACGCATGCAAGCGTCAGCAAAGGCGAACGCTTGGTCCATCGATTCCCTTGGTGCATGACGATCATGCGGCTTTCGACGATCCCAGTGAGATTGCGACAGTTGCAATAATTGTTCTTCGTGATTGTCGATGTTGAATTCTAAGATTGCGACCGCGGCCCACAAACTATTGATTGCTGCAACAGTATCGGCAGCGGTCGGGTGTTCCTGGTCAATGCGCATCCAAGACTGCATCGTCTTGCGCGTTGCCGCCGGATCGCGTTGATGGAGCAATTCCCAAGCAGGTGTATGCAACATGGCTCTGCGCTTGATCGGTGTCAGTGGCCTAAGTTGTTCCAACCAAACGTCGTAATAGGAATTGGGGGCGACGACAAACTTTCCGTCATGAGCGGTCAAGTGCAGAT
>JABDKS010000246.1 GCA_013002105.1 Pirellulaceae bacterium
TCATCGAGATGTTTGCCGATGAACGGTACAGCAAGCATCCGCGTCATAACGGCGAATGGGCATTTACCGATAAACTTGTTCAGCAGCTTCGACATAATGGTGACTCCATTCACAGGCAATTGACAATGAGATTGCGGAATGAAATCAGAATCTGCTAGAAAAGCACCACCCCAAAAGACCCTTAAAGCCCTGGGTCCTGGCCTACCAGATTCTCCAAGCTATCGTGCTTTGGCGCGACTAAGAATGAGCGTTGGCCGTAGTGGAACTTGTCAATGATCCACTACACCAAAACCCTCGGCGACAAGTTTCTAGTCCAACAAATCCAGGTCAAACGACTTCATTGTTTCTTCCGATTCGGCTGATTCGCTGTCCGCCCCACCGGTCGTGCCGTCCGTCGTGCCGTCGCCCTGCCCCACTGGCCGTACCTGAATTTTGTTCGCAATCGTTCGGATCACCACGACTTCGGTTCCCTTGTCGATCGCCATGCCCGAACTGACCGCATCCAATTTTTGACCGTTTACAAGCACCAAGCCGCTTGGCAACAAATCCGTTTTCGCGACGCCAACGCTACCGACCAGTTCGCTCAACGCCTTGCCGTCTCGCGTCGTCCGCTCCTTGTGTCGGTGAACGTCCCCGGGTCTGCGATTGAGAATCCGACGTCCGATCGGCGTGTGCGGCCACAATCGAATCATAAAATACAAAACCGCCGGCGTTGACAGACTGACCGACGCAGTCATCACGAATCCCAACGTCGGACTATGCGCGAATCCGCAAGCGATCGCAGCGACCGCACAAACAAATGCGGCGCCGCCAATCAAACCAGCGCTGGGTACAAAAAACTCCGCCACCAGGAAGACCAAGAACAGCAACAGCAATCCGATCGAATAATAAATCGCCATCAACTATCTACCGCTTCGACCACGATCCGATTGCCATGTATTTCGATCACGCGAACGCGGTCCCCTTTGGCGACTGCGGTACCGTCACTGACAACGGCAACAATGTCGTTGCCAAACTGTGCTTTGCCAGAAGGCATTAACGGCGTCGTGGTCGAACCAATTTGACCTTCCAGATGGGCAAAGTCGGCCAGTTTCTCTGCTTCGTGGACCAAGTCGGCATCGGGTGCGTCCATCACCAGGCCGCGGAATAGCGGTACGTGTGGAAAGAGCATCCGTATGATCACGAACCCGCCGATCAATCCGAACGCGCCTCCCATCGCGATCCACAACCCCCGCGTCAGGACTTCGATTTGATAAGTGTTCTTGGGAATCACAAACGTCTGACTCATCAGCACCAAGCCCAGGATCATCATTGCCAAGCCGCCGATTCCGAACACGCCGAAACCGGGCAAAACAAAGATCTCGATCCCGATGCACATCAATCCGACCGCAAAGAGCACCAGTTCCAACCACTCCGCAGTGCCGGCTAAGAATTTGATCCAAAAATAGAGCGCAAAACAAACCATCGATAGGAACCCGGGGATACTCAATCCCGGCGCGTTGGCTTCGGCCGACATCATCACAAAGCCGACGAACAATAAAAGGAATGCGAGTGCTTGGCTGCGTCCGAGTTTTTCGACGAACCGAACGATGCCACGATCGGTGACCGCTTTGGGAATGCTCTGCAACCCAATCCGTCGCGACATGTCTTCGAGCGACCGTGATTCGCCATCGATCAGCCCCAACTCCAAGGCTTGTGCGGCGGACAAACCGGCCGACAAATCGATTTCGTCTTCGCGATTCCAGCGATCTCGCTCGGCATCCGGATCGGCGGCATCTCGCACCAAATCATCTTCCGTCGAATACCGTACACGACCCGTTTTTTTGTTGATGTACCGATAAACGACCAGGTCACGATTCAACAATCCGCGTATCAGCGCGGCGGGACGTTTCGTGTTCCGCGCGATTTGGTCAATCATTTCCTCGTAACGATCCAAGTCCTCTTGGGTGACCACATCGCTGCCTGGTCCGCCCAAGGTTGAATCGGGCGACATGTACAACGGATCGCAGGAGAGCGCGATCAATGCCGCATCGCCGCGGGCTTCGCCACGGATGAACCCAGCGACGTCGCGGAGCGGCGGCTCGGGACTGCCAAACCAACCCGCCAACGTCGCACTTTGATCGATATCACCACCCCCACTGTCGATGACGATAAGCCAAGTATTGACGTCATCGCCCTCCAACGTCCCCGAAAGATTGCTTTGCCAACGACGTACGCGTCCGGGTGCAATCGAACCGGCGATTTCCAATAGCGCGCCGGTCGCCTCACCATCGACGCGTTTACCATCGACCGGATTCAATTTGGCCAAGTCCAACAACTCGGCCGCCTGCTCATCCGAATCGACAATGCCGGCGGCAATCTTGGCCTCGCGAAGTTGTTTGGAGGTCAATCTCAGCGGCACCCCGGGAGCGCTCCAGACTTCTTCGCTGAGAACTTGGCCCGATTTGCGGATCTCGGCTAGTTCGTCGCCGACGGCAAAGATCTGCCCACCGCCAACCTTGGATATTCGCGCCAGCTCTTGCCCTGGATCGACCAACGCCGTCACGATCGGAGGCGGAAACAATCCTCGCTTCGCCGCGATCGCCCGGTAGCTCAACGCGATCGTTTCGTCCGCCGTTGTTTCGCCCACCGTCGCATTGGCGATCGTGCCGGTTCGCCTGAGAATCAATGAATCCGATGCCAAGATCGGCAACACACTGTGACCAACGATGCTCGTTTCGACCAATGAGACGACACGTATCCGACGCAACTTGGCAGACGTGATCGCCCGCGAAATTTTCAGCGCGTCTTCGAATGCCGTACCCTCGCCCGCTTCTCCCTCCGCGGAATACCGCAGTACCACAGTGATCCGCTCGCCGTCCGGAGCCGATTCGGCTAAACGCGTTAGCTGATTGAGCAATTCGGTCGACGATTGACTACCCATCGGCAGCGGAACCTCGATCAAATAACCCGATTTTGCATCATCTCCCTGAGCCATCGCCTGATGGTGCGGCGTCAACAGCGACGCAACCGCCAGCCAAACAGCCAACAAAACCGATGGCCGGGCCAATCCAC
>JABDKS010000248.1 GCA_013002105.1 Pirellulaceae bacterium
GGGACGCGAGCAGTTGATCGACCAAACGTTGATACGCAATCGTTGCTTGTGACTTGTCGGCGGACAACGCTCGGATTTGCTGTTGATTGGGGGGCAGACCGGTCAGCACCAAACTTAATCGGCGCGCCAGCGTGATGGCATCGGCGGGTGGAGAAAAAGCCAGATCCGATTGAAGCAACTTTCGTTGGACAAACGCGTCGATGGGATTGGCTAGATTGTGGTCCTGTTGACCAGGGGTCGGTTCTGGGATCTTTGGGCGAGTCAGTGGTTGCAGTGACCAGTGATCACTCGAAAGCGTGTCGGCGGTCTTGTCCATTTGGCCAGGCCAATGGGCGCCTTCGGCAATCCATCGTGAGATCAGTTCGATTTGCTCTCGGGAGAGTTCATCGCCGTCGGGTGGCATTCTCATGTCGGGGATGTCACCTCGCAGTAGCCGTACCAAAAAACTCTTTTCCGGTTTGTGAGGTGCGATAGCGATCTCACCCAGATCACCACCGCGCAATAGCGAAGATCGATCGTCCAACCGTAGAGAGGAATTCTGTTCGTCGGGGCCGTGGCAGCTGATGCAGTGTGCGGCGAAAATCGGTTGGATTTGCGACTGAAAATCGACCGGGGCGCCGTGGAGTGTCGCCACTGGCAGGGACCACCAAATCAGCAAGGTGATTTGCCGGACAAACTCGTGATCTATCGGAACTTTTCGGACGTTCATGGCGTCTATTATGTACCGCATCGATTCGATGGGGGCGAAGGGCAGCGGGGGCGTGAAACGCGGAGAGTAGGGTGAGGGCAGGACCACAGTAGTGGGCGAGAACGGACAAATTCCGGCATTTTCGCTTGCCGCGTCGATTTCTAATCGATCACAATAGATCTGCTCATTGCAAACGCAAGTCGATTGTTTTTTGCGTTTCCCACCTTTTCGCAGTTCGCGGAATGATTGCCGCTGTGATCGGCACTTGCTCGAAACTCCCTTTCGTCGCGTCCCCAACGGCCTGTTTTTAGCGTCGAAAGACTGTCTCCCAGAACGCATTTGGAAGTAGTGTACTGATGGTCCGAAATCCTCGACGGCGTAGCGTTGCGAAGAAATCACTTCGTTTTGAATCGCTGGAGAGTCGTCGTTTGTTGGCAGCCGATGGGTTGATTGGCCACTGGCCGCTGGATCATTTTTCGAGCGGATTCCTGGCGGATGAAGCCGCAGCGAACAACGATCTGCAGATTTCGCCCTCGACGCCTATCGAGGATAGTGATCGTGGGCAGGCGATCGTTTTGACCGGGACTGATCCGTTTGGTGCATCCAATCGCGATGCCAATTTAAGCGGATTGTCGGATGCGCTATCGGTTGGTATTTGGGTCAAGCCGTCCGATGTGGCCAACGGTGGTTTTGCCTTTGCAATTTCGCCTGCTGGTACACAGTTGCGTTTGATTGGCAATCAGTTGGAGTTTCATGTTACGACACTTCGAAATGGGCAGCTGACCGACAACATCGCCAAGGGGACGTTCGATTTGGAGAACGGTAAGTGGTATCACATTGCCGGGACGTTCGATGGCACCAACTTGATCGCCTACGTCAATGGTGTCGCGGTAGGCGATGCGACGGCCAATGGTGACTTGCGGATCGATGGTGATTTGTATGTCGGTTCGGGATCTATTTTTAGCGGCAGTTTTCAAGATTTTCGCGGATCGCTGGACGATGCCAAGCTGTTTAATCGTGCCCTGACGGGTGAGCAGGTCCGAGCGCTACTGGAAACCACCGATGGGATCGAAACGACGAATGAGTTCATTCCTTACGCTCCGGGTACGGATCCAGTACGTGTGAATCCGGGCGTCGAGATCACCAGCGATGAGTCAAGTTTTGTTGGCGGCGCGTTGACGTTGGCTGCGAACGTTTCGCAATTCAAAGAAGGCGATCATCTGGGAATTGCAACAACGGATCAAATATCGGTCGAAGGGAATACCGTTCGTTTCCACCGCGAAGGTACAGTGACTCCGATTGGTTCGGTCAACAGCAGCGATAATGGGACCGTGATGACGGTTCGGTTTTCGACGGCCGCAGCGACGCCAGTAGCGGCCGAAGCGTTGGCTCGCGCATTCACATTCCATAGCGAACTAGCCAATCCCGAAGTTGGTCTACGTGGGCTGCGGATCATTTTGGCGACCGACCAAGGCCGCGCAGCGTTTGCTGATCAGGTGACCATCGTGGTCGGCGAAATCAATAACACTCCACTGGTAGTGGAGACTTCGGCAGGCGCATCAGGTTTCGTGCCGCAGCAAGGCCCGGTTACGGTCGATCCGCAGATTGCATTCGTGTCGACCTTGCAGGATTTCAGCGACACTCTATTGCGTGTTTCGCTGGCCGAAGGGAGCGGGCGAGATTCGGACCAGTTGTCGGTGCAGAGTACCCAAAGTGTGTCGGTCAACGCGGGAGTGGTCGATTACGTCGGTGGCACCAATCCGGTCACCGTGGGCGTGATCTCAGGCGGACAAGTTGGAACACCGTTGACAGTATCGTTGAATCAGTCGGCGACCGCTGCCGCAATTCAAGCGGTCGCGCGGGCGATTGCGTACGACAACACCGCTGCGGAAACGCCGGTACACGCCCGGTTTGTGCGTTTTGCAGTCGATGCGGGCAATGACAACGAAGCCTCCGATATCAAGAAGATCGAGATCACGCAGCCGGGTGTTAATCAGCCGCCGATCATCGAAGTGCCCGATGGAGCGACGCTGTTTACCGAAGGCGATCCGGCGGTGGTCTTGTTGCCCTCGGTGGATATCTCCGACTCGGATTCAGCGGATTTTGGCGGTGGCAAACTGGAAATCGACTTTGTCCAGGAAAGCCGTCGCGAGGGAGATAGATTGTCGGTTCGATCGACCAACCAGATCACTTTTGATAACGGCGACGTTTTTCGCCCCGATGGATCGACGCCCGTTCGGATCGGCGAGTATGCGATTGGCGAAAACAGCAGCGAAATAGTGTTCTTGTTTAATAGCAACGTGACCCCGGAATTGGCCGAGGCGATTGCGTTGACGGTGCAATTTGGTAATGCCGTTGATGAACCGGTCATCGGTGATCGATTCGTGCGTTTTACGATTCATGACGGTGATGGTGAGTCCGATTCGGTGACTCGTCGTGTCGAGGTTGGCGGTGTCAACGATGCACCGGTCGTCATCACTTCCGACGGCGTGAACACCTTCAACGAAGGCTCCGAACCAATACGCATCGACCCGGCGATTCACATTTCTGATATTGATTCGGCCGATTTTGCCGGTGGTCGTTTGTTGGTCCGTTTTCAGCAGCAGAGTCGGCGCGAGGGAGATTTTCTATCGTTGCAAGGTTCCGAGGCAATCGTGATCGATGGAAACTTGCTGAAGCGAACCGTCGAAGGGCAAACGGTGACGGTGGGTCAATTTGACAATGATGGTCAAGGTGGATTGGTCGTCGAATTCAACGAGCACGCGAACGATGACTTGGTCCAACACGTTGCTTCGTTGGTGCGTTTTGGCAACCAGCAAGCGGACATCGGTGAGACGGATCGTCAAATTGAGTTCAAGGTTCTTGACGGGGACGGTGGCGACGCAGCGGATACGGTTATCCTGCGCGTGGTCGAAATCAACGAGCCACCGGTTGTGCAGGCGACCGAAGGATCGACTTTGTACGAGACCGGGGAACCAAGTGTCATCGTCGCACCGCAGATCGAGATCAATGATCCCGATACGGCCATTTTCAATGGTGGTCAGTTGATCGTGACGATGGCGGAACAGAGCGGTGCCGAAGGAGACGTGCTGTCAATCAAGCCCAGTTCCGATATCGCGATTAGCGTGCGGAGCGTGTATCGCGTCGTCAATGGACAACTCGTCTTTGTCGGCGAGATTCGCGAATCCAGCGTCGGAAGTGGTGAACTGGTGGTGGATCTGGGCGAGGGCGCGACGCTTCAAAACGTCCAGTTACTTGCTCGTCGAGTGAGTTATCATTCCACACGCGACGACGTTGGCAATCATGTTGTGCGTTTCGTCCGCTTTAGCGTCACTGATGGTGACGGTGGGTCGGCCAGTGATATCAAACAAGTCAATTTGTTCACCCGACCCGACGATGATTTTGACGGAGTCGACGATGCCGTCGAACGCGATGGGCCAAATAACGGCGATGGTAACAACGATGGGATCCCTGATGATCAGCAAGACAATGTCGCATCGTTGCGTGGAAGCGAAAACCGTTTTTTAACCATCAGCACCCCGCTGAACACTCGATTAGCCAACGTCAAACCGATGGCCAATCCAAGCACGATTGATTCGCCGCAAGAAACAACATTCCCGGTTGGATTTGTGGACTTTGAAGTGCTTGGTGCGCCAACGGCGGGAGAATCGGTCGTGATCATCCATTTGGAACCGGGGTCGAGTGCCAACATGTACTATGTGTTCGGACCGACGCCCGCGAACCCCACGCCGCATTGGTATCCATTTACGTTTGATGGCCAAACGGGCGCGAAGATTTTTGCAGATCGCATCGAACTTTACTACGTCGACGGACAGCGCGGCGATACGGACTTGACCGAAAATGGAATCATCGTTGACCCCGGCGCTCCGGCACTGACAGAGTATCCATGGCAAAACCCGACGCTCGGTCCCGACGTTGATAACGATGGGGAGGTGACTCCAGGCGACCTTTTGGATGTCATCAATGCGATGGCGAACGGAAGAATAGGGGCATTACCCAAATTGGCCACTGGCACAGACCAACTTGCCGCCCAGTTTTTGGACACCAATCGGGACAACCAATTAACGCCCGGGGATATTTTGCAGGTAATCAATTTTCTGGCCGAACAGGCGCAGTCGAATCAGAACTTGCCACCACAGTCCGAGTTTATCGGCGGAATGTTGTCAATGACATCAGCGGATGATGACGATGACGATCGCTGGGACGAAGCCATCGTCGATGTGGTCGGCGATTTGAATTAGCCGCGACCAGATTCGCCACGATTCGATGGGGCTGCGTTGTGATCGCGACGCAGTTCGTCCAGCTTTCTCTTTAGCTTTTGCAGGCTCGGATGTGATGCCTGGTTTTTTGCCAAACGATTCAACAGTTCGGTAGCCTGAGTCAGATACCGTATCGCGATCTCTTTTTCGCCTTTTTCGACTTGCAAATCAGCCAGCTTCTCTGCGGTCCGAGCAAACTTGATCTGGTACTGACTCAGACCGGGGGAATTCTTTAACAACGTTTGTTGCAGTTGCAACTGCTCCATCAACAACTGTTCCTCTTGATCGTGGAGTCCTTGGAACGATTTGATCGCGGCCAGCTGGTCAAGCGAAAGTGCTTTGAGCGCCAGAAAACGAGGTGTGTCCGGCGACTGAGCGAGCAGTTCGTCACAGAGTCGTTGAGATTGCATCAGACGACTACGCATGGTCATGCGGTTGAATGTCGACATGCGATCAATTGAACTCATTCGCGCTACGAAACTTGGGGCGGTTGGCAACGCAATCGAAAGTGATTTGGCCAATTCGTATTTGATCGTTGTTGATTGACGATCGTCGTTGTGCAGTTTTTGCAGTCGTTGAATCGATTGCTCGAGATCCTTTTTTGCTTCGTCGACATATCGTGCAGTCTGTCCGCGATCTCGTTGGTCGCGAGCCAAAGCAAACGCGGCTTTGGCACGGTCACGATAGGCCCGCGCGAGCGCGACCTGATATTTCAAGTCATCGGGAAATTCTTGTACCAAAGTCAGCAATGTCTCGACAGCTTCCACGCTGGCAAACATTTCCTCGTTCGGATTGGGTGACGTTGTTATGCGAGACAGCAGTCGAAAAGGACCACGCCGAGATTGTGGTTTTCGATTGATGTGTGTGTCCACGCCGGATCGTGTGGCAATCGACGTGAACAGGCTATTGGCGCGAGCATATTCGTATCGTGCGTCGGGCGATTGCAAAATCGATTCGCTTTGACGCAACAGATCAATCGTCGCGTCATACAACGCGATGGCTTGACCAATACGACCGCTGAGACCGGCCAGCGAAGCTCTGTCGTTCATGATCCCGGCTTGGGTGATAATCAACTGGTCGGGCGATGCTGAGGAAGCTGACAGTTCACGGTAGATCTCCAGTGCAGCTTGATAGGCATCGTCGGATTGTGTGTGTTGTCCCAGGCGAGCGTAGATGTCGCCGACACGTTTTCGTGCTGCGGCGGTCTGGGATTTCAAGTCCGTATTCGTACGGTTGTTTTCGGCCAGTTCATCAAAAAACGTCAGCAGCGTCTGCAGCAGTTCCGCATCCTGCTGCGAAACATTCGGTGTCGTCGAATCGGCGATGTCACCGAGGAGTTCCGCGTCCGGCTCCTCGCTTCGGTCGGCGATTCCTTGGCTGAGTTGATCGAAGGCGCGAATCGCGACTCGCAAATTGGATTGTGCCAGGCGTCGTTGTTCGTCCGCGAGTGCGGCCGATGTCACTGCCGCATTCTTTGCGATGCCGGCGTCAATTAACGCAGAGTTGGTTGTCCAATAGCCAACGCTGGCGACGATGGCCAAGGTAATCAGTGACGCAAAGATGCCTAACGTGAGTGAAGCGAGCGCCGGTTCGCGACGCGTCCATCGAACGAGTCGTTCGACCGGTCCGGTTCGCCTGGCTCCGATCGGTCGGTCATCGAGAAACCGCTGCAGGTCGTCGCGAACGTCGCCCGCCGATTGATAACGTTGCCGCGGATCAAGTGCGAGCGATTTCAGAATGATCGTTTCCAGGTCACGAGGAATGTTCCGATTGAATTTTCGAGGTGGCGTCGTCACTCCCTGCGTTGCTCTGCGAATCGTATCACTTGCATTCTTGCCTTCGATCGCCGGATGCAAGGTCAACAATTCATAAAGCGTCAGGCCGACGCAATACGTCTCGCTTGATTCGTCGTATTTGTTCTCGAAAGACTCCGGCGCCATGTACTGTGGGGTGCCGACGATGTCGTGTGTCATCGTGGCGTCTTGCTCGGTCAGTTTGGCCAAACCAAAATCGGCAATCCAAAGCGTTCCCTTCTGGTCCAGCAGCAAGTTTGCCGGTTTGATATCGCGATGCAGGACGCCTTGACTATGGGCATAGGCCAGCGCATCGCTGATCGTCATACCAACGCGGGCGACCCAGCGGAAATAGTCCGGCGAGTCCGTGTCCATCGGGATGGATTCCGATAGCATCGAATCGCTGGCTGACGATGGCTTCGGCTCTGGTTCGATTGCGGTCGTGCCGTCATCCGAAAAAACGGCCGTATCAATCAGCAGATCTCCGTCCGTTTCGGCGATCGACTCCGCTCGCGTGGGCAACGACCGGTCGATGCAACCGGTCAGTGACTGCAACCATTCGCTCAGGCTGAGCCCACGAATAAAATCCATCACGTAGTAGTGTTGGCCGTCGGATTGACCCACACCGAATACCGAAACGATGTTGGGATGACGCAGTCGAGCCGCCGCGCGGGCCTCACGTCGAAACCGAGCATGGTGTTTGGGCTGATCCAGCAGCGACGTGGCCAATACTTTCAACGCCACACGGCGTCCAAGTGATTGATGGATCGCCTCGAAGACGACGCCCATTCCACCGCGTCCGATCTCACGAACAATTTTGTAGTCGTCCAGTTGGCGCAGTTTTAATATCGCGTTTGCCGGGTCGGCAGCGGCGGGTTGTTTCAAGCCTTCGATCATTTGGATCGATGCGAGCAGCGAGTGCAGTTCGCCCGATGGATCCTCGTGCCGTTTTGTGAAGTCGTCAATCGACGGGTTTTTGCCTTCGCGGATTGCTTGCGAGAATTGTTCTGCGATGGCGTCGAGTGTTTGTTGATCCAGATTGCTGGTCATCGGTCGGTCACTCCGCCTCGGATTGTTGAAACTCGTTCATCAATTCGCCCAGGCGAGCCATCGCGCGAATATAGCGTTTGCTGGCAGCCGACGTCTCGATCCCCAAGACTTTGGCGGTTTCCACGTTGGAGAGTTCCTCGAAGTGCCGCAATGCGATCACTTCACGATCGATCGGGTCCATCTGATTCAATGTGGCTTCCAGGCGTTCGATTCGCTCGGCACGGGCAACGATCTCACTGACGGCTGTCATTGGCCCGGCCAGTTGGGCTGCGATCGCCAGCGAAGTGTGCGGTGATGTGGCATGCTGTTGCAGGGAAACCTCTTTGCGGACGTCTCGCATTTCCGCTTGCACGTGCTGACGGTGCAAATCGACAAGCTGTTGTCCCGTGACGAGCCGCAACCACAGGAACGGTTGCATTTCATCGTGTTGGGCGAAATGATCCAGTCGTTTTGCCGCCGCGATAAAGGTTTCCTGTAACACGTCCGAATCGGAGATACGCCCGGCAAGTCGGTAATCGAGTCGGAAGCGGACGATCCGCCGCAATCGTTCGCGATAACGAGAAAAGATTTCCGCCAGTGCGTTTTGGTCGCCCGCGCGCATCCCCGCGACGAGAGCGACAGGTAGATCCGCATCGGGACGGCTGGACGGGTCAGACATAGGGGCAAGACGAGTGGTGAAACCAACTGATGTTGTGAAGGAAACGTCGCTTGTGATCATCTATTGTACCCTCGGATCGACCGCAGCCGACTTTGCCATTCGTCACCTGTCAGCGCCATTCGTCGCCAGTCGGCAAACGGGCCTTGGCATTTTGGAACCAAAACTCCTGCCGTGCCCATTCATCTATACGGCTGCAGAACCCACTGGGCGACACGATCGGGCCCGCCGAGAGAAAAAACTGCGATGATTCAGACAATCTCGGTCCTCGCCGCAGCGGGCTCGCCGTATAGGTCCTTAGCGGGCAACTTGACCCACCGAAAATCAACTCATCCCCATTGAGGAACCCAGGTATGAAACGCACCACGATCGCATTGGCACTACTGTTGGCCGCCCTGTTCACCGTCGACGCATCGGCTCAACGTCCCGATAAACCCGGCGGCAAGCGAGGCGAAGCCGGACAACGTGCAAAAGCCGGCCAGGACGGAGCGAAGCAAAACGGCGCCAAACTTGGCGCACGGGGTGCCGCCGAACGCGACCCTGCACAATTGGTTGCCCGAATGATGCAAGAGTTCGATAAGGATGGCGACCAAAAGCTGGACGTGCAAGAACTGACCGCACTGCTGAAGTCGATGCGTGAGCGTCGCGGACAAGCCGGCGGGCGACCCGGTGGACGTCCCGACGGGGCGCAAGCAGGAGCACGCCGACGACCTGGTGGAGGTCCCGACGGTCAAGGCAAACCGGGTGGCGATCAACCCAAGCGTCCCAGCGCCGAGTGACGTTTTGCGGACCACGGTCCGCTAAGATGAATGATTGATTGGCTGGAAGCTCGTTTGCACCGAACCGGTGGAAACGAGCGAGCCTTTGCGGTTGCGATCAACGCGACCACTTTTCGACGGCGAACGTTAGCGAGAGAGATGGACCATGATTCTGCGAGCCCTTTGCTGCTTCACTCTGTTGGTCGGATGGACGTTCCAGGCGTCTGCCGATCCGCTGACACCAGAACAGACAAAATTTTTTGAAACCAAGATTCGTCCAGTCTTGGTCAAAGAGTGCTACGGATGTCACAGCAGCAAAGCGGGCAATGCGCGAGGCGGGTTGCGGTTGGACAATCAACGGCTGATGCAGCTTGGTGGGGACAGCGGCCCGGCAATCGTGGCCGGGGATCTGGACGAAAGTCTCCTGTTCAATGCAATCATGCACGAAGACTTCGTGATGCCGCCCAAACGAAAACTCTCGGATGACGTGATTGCAGATTTTCGTCAATGGATTTTGATGGGCGCGCCGGACCCGCGGGTGACAGAGATTGCGGAGATCAAGTCGACGATTTCGGAAGACGATATTTCCGATGCCAAACAAAATTTCTGGGCTTACAAAAAGCCGGTCACGCCAACCACGCCTGATGTCAACCAATCCGACTGGCCCCGCAACGACATTGATCACTTCGTTCTGGCAAAATTGGAACAAGCCAACCTGACACCCAGCAGCGACGCGGAATCGTACAAAGTACTGCGGCGGCTTTGTTTTGACTTAGTAGGATTGCCACCCAATCCCGAGCAAATCGAATTCTTTCAGAAGAAATGGCAACAGGACCCCGACGCGGCGGTCGCTTGGGTCGTTGATCGACTGCTGGCGATGGATCAATTCGGCGAACGCTGGGGGCGGCATTGGTTGGATGTCGCGCGATACGCCGAATCCACTGGCCGCGAGGTGAACATGACGTATCCACATGCCTGGCGATATCGCGACTACGTGATTGATGCTTTCAACGACGACAAACCATTCGATCGTTTCGTGCAGGAACAGATTGCCGGTGATTTGTTGCCCGTTGATGACGATACCCAATGGGCAAAGAACTTGATCGCAACCGGGTTTTTGGCGATGGGTACGAAGAACGTTAATGAAAATAACGGCCGACAGTTTGCTGCTGACCTGGTTGACGAACAAATTGACACGACCACGCGTGTTTTTCTGGGAACGTCGGTCGCCTGTGCCCGCTGCCACGATCATAAATTCGATCCGATTCCGCAGACCGATTACTACGCCATGGCGGGAATCTTTGAAAGCACACAGACCTATTTTGGAAACCCACCGTCCAAATTCGGCAACCTCAGCGACCTGCAAACCAAACGCAAGAGCAGCTTGATTCTGTTGCCGATCGATGATCCCAATCCGTTTGATAAACGATTGACTCGAGCGGAAATGGACGAGATGGGACAGCAGATTCAACAGTCGGGCCAGGAGCTGATTGAATTGCGTCGCAATCGCAACAATCCTGGTAACGCACAAAACGCGATCGCCAGCTTGGCTCGATTATCGAACGTGCGAGCCGACTTGTCGGCCAAATTGGCCGTGGTCGACGATCAGGGCAACCCGCGCAGTTACTGCATGGGTGTGCAAGATACGGCGACGCCACAGAACGCGAGACTGCTAGTGCGAGGCGAAGTCGACGAGCCGGGGCAAATCGTCTCGCGTGGGTTTCCGCAAGTGTTGACCAATGCATCGGCGACGATTCCCGCTAGTCATAGTGGCCGGTTGGAACTTGCCCGTTGGATTGGCAGCGCTGAAAACCCGCTGACAGCGCGAGTGATGGTCAATCGTGTTTGGCAACATCTGATTGGTCAAGGAATCGTCACGACGACCGAAAACTTTGGGGTGACCGGTCAGGCGCCGACGCATCCCGAGTTGCTCGATTACCTGGCGACGCGATTCGTCGATTCGGATTGGTCGGTCAAGTCATTGATTCGTGACATCGCCACATCGCGTGTCTATCGAATCAGCAGTGCGTACGACGAAAAGAAATTCCAGTATGATCCGGACAACGCGCTTGTGTGGCGTGCCAACGCGCGACGATTGGACGCTGAAGCCCTTCGCGATGCGATGCTCAGTATCAGCGGCGAATTGGATACGGATCGACCACGGGCGTCGGATGTCGCCAAAGCCGGTTTCACACGCGTTCGCAACGGTCGTTTGGAAGACCCGCGTCAACAACTTCGATCGACGGTCGAAAAGATGGGGCAGGAGACGCGGGACGCGATGCAGCAACGATTTCGCCAATCCCGCCAAGGAGGGTTCCAAGGTGGTCGGCCGACTTTTGGTGGGCAGCGACCCAACGGATCACGCTTTGGTGGCGGCGGAGCATCGTCCAATGAACGGCGGCAACGGTACGCGGAGATGCAAGCGGTGCAGAAGAAGATTGCATCGCTTGTCAACAAACAACCGCTGGATGTCGAAGACGCCAAATACCGCAGTGTCTACATGCCGATCGTTCGTGACGAAGTTCCACGGTCACTTTATGTTTTTGACTTTGCCGAATCGTCGATGGTGGTCGGGACACGCGAATCGTCCAATACGCCCAATCAAGCGCTTTACATGATGAACAACTCGTTTGTGATTCAGCAGAGCGAAGCCTTGGCGAAACGACTCGAAAAAGAGAATCAATCGATCAAGGACCAGATCGCTGCGGCCTATTTGTTGGTCTACGGTCGACCGCCCACCAGTGGCGAACGCGCCGCGACGGCCAAGTTTTTTGCCACCTTTGCTGATTCACGTGGCCGGCGATCGTTGAGTGACTTGACCATGCCGACGCTGTGCCAAAGTCTGTTTGCGTCGGCTGAATTTCGATACATCGATTAAACCCATAGCGTCGGGAGGTAGCCCAACGCCCTTTTCTATGCAACGGACAACGTTTGCGATTTTGAAAGAGAATTGACCATGAACCAACTATCACGACGCCAAATTTTGCAACAAGTTTCTGCAGGGTTTGGATACATGGCGTTTGCGGGGATGAGCAGCATGGCCCGTGGTGCGGATTCACCGCAGTCGGATACCCGTTCGACTAATCCGCTCTCGCCAAAATCGCCGCATTTTGCCGCCAAAGCAAAACGAGTGATCTTTTTGTGCATGCAAGGTGGACCGTCGCATGTGGATACGTTTGACTACAAGCCTGCCTTGGAGCGTGATCACGGTAAGAGCGGCAAGTATGGTGGGCAGTTGCTGAAGTCACCGTTTGATTTCCAACAGCACGGCGAGAGTGGTTTGTGGATCTCGGACATCTTTTCGAACGTTGCCAAGCATGCCGATGATTTGTGCTTGATCCGATCGATGCAGTGTGATCAGCCGGTTCATCCCGGTGCGATGACACAGATGCATACCGGTACCGCGCAGTTTGTTCGTCCGTCCATCGGAGCTTGGACGTTGTACGGCCTGGGAACAGAGAACGACAGTTTACCCGGCTTCGTTTCGCTCAGTCCTCCCTCGGGGAGTGCGCGCAACTACGGCAGCGCTTTTTTGCCGGCGATTTATGGCGGTACCAAAGTCGGGCGAGGCGGCGGCAGAGTGTCGCGTTTCATTCCGGGTGCCGGCAACGAATCGGTACCCGACATCAAGAATCCAAAACTCAGCGAAACGCAGCAGCGGGCACAATTGAATTTTATTCAGTCGCTCAACCGCGACAAACTCCATCGTGACCAGAACAATCCTGGTGTCGAAGGAATCATTGAATCGTACGAATTGGCGTTCCGGATGCAGGGTGCGATGCCCGAATTGATGGATACATCCAAGGAATCAGCGACGACGTTAGCGATGTACGGCGCCGACGGTGGACCGACCGAAAGCTTTGGCAAGCAGTGCCTGCTCGCGCGACGTTTTGTCGAAGCTGGCGTGCGATTCGTCGAAGTCACGCATGGAAACTGGGACCAGCATGTCCGTTTGGAATCCGATCACCGAGCCAGGGCTGAAGCTTGTGATCAACCGATCGCAGGGCTGTTGCAAGACCTCAAGCAACGAGATTTGTTGAAAGACACGCTTGTGATTTGGGGTGGTGAATTTGGTCGAACCCCAGCGGCACAGGGCGCTGATGGGCGGAATCACAACAACAAGGGTTACACGACCTGGATGGCGGGCGGAGGAGTCAAGGGTGGACTCAGCTACGGCGCGACGGATGAACATGGATACGAATCGGTCGAAGACAATTGCCACATACACGACTGGCACGCAACGATTTTGCATCTGTTGGGGTTGGACCACGAGCAGTTGACCTACCGCTACGCCGGCCGCGATTTTCGCCTGACCGACGTCCACGGAAACGTGATGAACAAGATCATCGCGTAAGTAGGTGGCATGCGAGTCGCTTAAAGAAATGTGATACGGCATCGTTTCAGACGCATCCCGTTGGGATCGTTCTTCGTGCCGAATCGTACGCGACAAATGAGAAGATCGCTCATTGGGAACCAATTCTGGTCCGCTATCATTGGTGGGAAGGTTTCCATTACCTCGCGTAGAACGCTTGTAAGGATTATGTCCACGTACGCTAGCCTGCATTATCACATTGTGTTCAACACCAAACTACGAACGAAGTTCTTACATCGGACTTGGGAAACCAGGTTGCATGAGTATCTAGGTGGCATCGCACGTCAATTGGAGGCTTACCCACAGGGCATCGGCGGTGTAGAGGACCACGTCCATCT
>JABDKS010000250.1 GCA_013002105.1 Pirellulaceae bacterium
ACTGACACGCCTGGGTCAACAAGTCGATGTGATCGCCGAGGGAGATTTTGACACGCATATTAGTGTCGCGACGCATGACGAGGTTGCAGTGCTGGGCGATGGCGTCGACCGAATGAGCAGCCAGTTGCAACAAATGTGGGCGAGTCTGAACCGTACGCAGGGTGAAAAATTATTGCACCAGATAGCCGGTGGCTTGGCGCATCAACTGCGCAACAGCCTGACCGGTGCTCGCATGGCCGTCGAGTTGCATCACAAGAATTGCAATTCGCCCAGCGACGAATTTCTGGACGTTGCCTTAGCTCAACTGGAACAAACCGACGACAGCGTTCGGCGATTGTTGCTGGTCGCCGCCGGCAAGCAGGATGACGATCATCCCGGTCTGATCACCGTCGCGATCGACGATGTTCGCAACAGCGTTTCACCAACGGCAAAGCACTTGCATGTCGATTTGGTCTGGCACGTTGACGATCAGCTGGCTGATCAAACAGTGGTCGATAGCCCCAGTTTGACCGCGGCACTGTCCAATTTGGTCTTAAACGCGATGCAGGCAGCCAAACAGGTTACCGTGCGAGCGACATGCATTAACAATGACCATTTGCACATCGCGATCATTGATGATGGCCCCGGGCCACCGAGCGAGATCGCCGATGAATTATTCGAACCGTTTGTGACGTCCAAACCCGAAGGCCTTGGATTGGGACTCCCACTGGTGGCGCGGGCCGCAACCCGGTTGGGCGGCGAGGTAAAATGGGATCGAATCGACCGTGACGGTCACAATGGACCGCAAACCCGGTTTGAATTGACTGCCAAAATCATCGCCGACAATCCCAATCCAAAACAATGATTTCAGACCGCATCGATTTCGATCCCCAGCGACGGACCCCCGCATGACTGACGCCTCGTATGTCCTCGTTGTCGACGATGAACCCTCGATCTGCTGGGGATTTGAGCAGATGCTGGGCGACGAAGGCCACCAGGTCATCACCGCGTCATCGGCCGAAGAGGGTTTGCAGCGGGCAAGCGAACACGACTATTCGCTGGTGCTGTTGGATGTTCGCTTGCCGGGTGAAGATGGAATCAGCGCGCTGCCAAAGTTCCGCGCCGCCACGCACGACGCTCCGGTGGTGGTGATGACCGCGTTCGGCGACTTAGAAACCGCCGTCGGAGCGGTCAAAAACGGAGCCAGCGACTACCTGACCAAGCCGTTCAAATTAGAAGACGCAGCGAAAATGTGTCGCCAAGCGATGCGGAAACGGCAACCGTCCAGCGACGACACGAGCGATCAACCGGACGATAACATCGTCGAAACGGATGCTTCGATGCTGGTCGGTCGATCGGCGGCGATGCAACAGGTGTTCCGTCAAATCGCGCTGGTCGCCGACAGTGAACTATCGGTGTTAATTACAGGAGAAACCGGCACAGGCAAGGAGTTGGTCGCATCGGCGATCCACCGGCACAGCCGCCGTAGCGACGAAGCCTACTTGCCGATCGCGCCGGTAACGCTGAATGAATCGGTGATCGAAAGCGAGTTGTTTGGACACGTCAAAGGAGCCTTCACCGGTGCGGCAGACGACCGGCAAGGTTTGTTTGAACTTGCCAACGGTGGCACGGTCTTGCTGGACGAAATCGGTGACTTACCGATGGCTGCCCAAGTCAAACTGCTACGCGTGCTGGAGCAGGGTGAATTCACCGCCGTGGGTGACGTGCGATCGCGCAAGTGCGACGTGCGCGTGATCGCGGCAACCAATCGGGACTTGCAAGACGCGGTCGATGCAGGCACTTTTCGTGAAGATCTCTTGTATCGGCTCGCTGCCGTCTCGATCCGTCTTCCTCCCCTGCGCACTCGAGTCGAAGACATTCCACCGCTGTGCGAATTCTTTTTGCGTCGGCTCGGTTACCCGTCGGCCGCAGGGGCAATCGATGCCCAGCTGATGCAAGAATTACAGAATCGCCATTGGGCGGGTAACGTTCGCGAGCTTCGTAATGCGGTGGAACACGCGTCGGTCGTCGCTCGCGGCCGTGCATTGCAATGGAGCGATTTCCCCGATCCACAAATCGACCGAACGTCTGTCAAAGCGGCGGCCGGAGATTCAATGGACGAGGTGCTGGAGACGTGGACACGCAAACAGCTTGCCACCGCAAAAGAGGATGTGACAGACTTGCACGAAAAGTTCTTATCGGCCGTCGAACCAGCGTTACTGCGTGTGGCACTGCAGCACACCGGCGGAAACCGCGCCGCCGCAGCCGAATTGTTGGGCATTCACCGCGGCACGTTGCGCGAACGGATGAAGAAATACGACGTGGAGTGACGACGCGCAGAGTGCACGAAAAATCACGCGTCAACTCGTACGGCCGGTTCCCACCGGCCAAGTAAAAATAAAGGGTCGGTTCCAATATTGCGTGCGAACGCAATCGGCCGGTCGGAATCTTGTCTTTACCCACAAGTCTGCTGATTGATAGCTTTTTTAATTCACCCTCCCACGCGCTTAATTATCCATGTAATAGAGACTTGTTCGTGGGAGGGTCGGCACCGAGCTTTAGCGAGTGTGAC
>JABDKS010000252.1 GCA_013002105.1 Pirellulaceae bacterium
CCTGACACCTCCCGATGCGGATCCGATCCTGGAATCACCCAGCGACAAGCTTCCTGAACCGATCTACAAATTGGAAACGACCCGCCGTGACTACTCGGCGTCGTCAAAGAAGCGTGACTGGCCACAACCAGTTACCGGGGGATTCCGACCGTGAGCGATCCGTTCGCCTTGGTAACTGCACCGCTGCATACGCTGCACGGGTTCATCACTGGATTCCAGCGACGCCACTCCGCGCAAATGAGTGCATCGCTATTGGCGCAAATACGTGCTGGGAGCGAAAAGCTTCGGGACTTTGACGACGCGGCCCTGAGAGCCGAGTCACTTCGTTTGCGTCAAGAAACCATCGACACACAGCGGCACGTCCCGGAAATTGTCGACGCATTTGCGCTACTGGACGAAGCCGCCCATCGGACCTTTGGTATTCGTTTTCACGACTGCCAACTGCTCGCCGGACTGTCACTGCTGCATAACGAAATCGCCGAGATGAGAACCGGCGAAGGCAAGACGTTTGTCGGCGCAATGGTCAGCTATACACGGTCGTTGCATGGACAAGGTGTCCATTTCATGACCACCAACGCGTATCTGGCCCAACGTGACAACGAAGAGTTATCGCCGTTGTTTGATCGACTTGGCGTCACCGCGGGACTGATCCAGCGCGACCAGAATCCGCAAGAGAAACGCCAGGCGTACGAGTGCGACATCACCTATGGCCCCGGCTACGAGTTCGGATTCGACTACTTGCGTGATCAATTGGCGCTGATCCAGGAGGCGAAAACCTCACTGGGCCAGCGGCTCCATCGTCAACAACGCGGTAGCCAGCGACCGCCTGCCGCCCAAGCCCAACGTGGTCACTTTTGCGCCGTGATCGACGAAGCTGACAGTGTTTTGATCGACGAAGCCACCACGCCACTGGTGTTATCGGGATCGGCCGACCAAGCGACCCCGCATCCCGAGCCCTACCTGCTCGCGCAACAGGTCGCACTGCAATTGACAATCGATCAACACTTCACGCTCGATCCCCGCACACGCTCGGCCAAGCTCACCCGCGACGGCAAAGAGGCCGCGATCGAGCCGCTACAGGAAATTCATCGCGTCGGCATGCGTCGACCGTGGCACCTGTACGTCGAAAATGCGTTGCAAGCGAACTACTTCTTCAACTGCGACAGTGAATATGTCGTGCAGGACGAACAAATCAAACTGGTCGATGGCAATACCGGCCGCGTATTCGAGGACCGAACGTGGAGCAACGGTTTACACCAGGCCGTCGAATCCAAAGAAGGACTGACGATCAGCGAAGAGAACTATTCGTTGGCCAGAATCTCACGTCAACAGTACTTCCGACTCTACGACAACCTTTGCGGGATGACCGGGACCGCGGATGACTCACGCGCCGAACTCAAAGACGTGTTCGGGTTAGTCACCACCCCGATCCCCACCCATCGACCTTGCAAACGGATCGTCTACACCCTTCGCTCTTTTGCCACGGCAGATTCCAAATGGGACGCGATCGCACAGAGCGTTCGCGACACCCACGAATCGGGACGCCCCATTCTGATCGGCACACGGACAATTGACGGTAGTGAGATCATTGCCGAGCGATTGAGCGGAATGTCGTACCAATTGCTCAACGGAAAGCAAGATGCCGACGAAGCAGCGATGGTAGCCAAGGCTGGCCAAAAAGGTGCCATCATGATCGCCACCAACATGGCTGGCCGAGGAACCGATATCAAACTCGGCGAAGGTGTCGAATACCTCGGTGGACTACACGTGATTGTCGCCGAACCCAACGGTTCGGCCCGCGTCGATCGACAACTCGTCGGACGCGCGTCACGACAAGGCGATCCGGGATCGTGTCAAACGTTTGTGTCCGCCGACGATCGATTGATCACCCAGCACGCACCTTGGTTGGCCCGACACCTGCGGCGATTGGCCGACGCCAGTGGCGAAGTCCAAGCGGATATGACACGAGAGATCGAAAAGTTGCAGGCCCAAGTCGAACGTAAGTCCGCCGTGCAACGACGACAAATGTTCAGCCAAGAAAGCTGGTTAGAAGACGCCAAGTCAACGCTGACACAAAAGCAGGCATAGGCCACCCGCAACAGTGAAGCCGTTGTCAGGGTGAAGCCCTCGAACAACACTCAGGTATTGCCCGCATTTCGGGACGCTCGCGCCGACATCCCGCAACGGTGCAGCCGTTGAACAATTTAGCCCAGGGC
>JABDKS010000822.1 GCA_013002105.1 Pirellulaceae bacterium
CGTCGCGCACGAACTCGTCCTTGGTCTCGTCAAACTTGAACTTCATCCGATGACCGGCTTTGTCCGTGATATATTCGGGTTTGTAGCTAATCACCGTTTCGATCATCGAAATCGGAGCCGGATCAAGCGGACTATCGACTCGACCGAGCTTACCCACAACCGATTCGACTTCGGGAATCGAAATTAGCAGCTTGTCCTGCAACTGCAGTACGTCTAGCGCTTCGCCGATCGACGCGTGCGGCATCGTGGTCGGCATATAGAGGAAGGAGCCTTCGTCCAACGGCGGCATGAACTCTTTGCCTAGCCCCGGAAAGGTCTCGGATAGTTGGGTCCAAAGCTTGGAGTCACGGATGAAGTTGCCATCGTTCGGATCTTGCGACGAAGCTGACGCGACCGTGGCGTTTTTGCCTGAGATGGCATCAACCGCACCGGGAACGAAGCCAAATACGCTATCAAAACCAAGCCAAATGCATCCACCCAACATGAGTACCACGAATGGTACGCTGAGGAAAAGCATCTTGTGGGCAAGACACCAGCGCAACATAGGTTGGTACGCATAGGATTGGAACATCTGGAAGAAGCCAAGCACTCCAGCAATAAAACCACCGACGAAAACAACGTTCAGTAGTAAGCCTTTGTCTGGACCGAGCGGCATCCAATGTTCCGTCACAAGCAACCCGACAATCGCCACAGGCACTGCGCTTACGAACCACGGCCCCACCTTCTGCACTGCAGTCGGCAACGACGCCTCAAACAGTTTGTATGCGGCCAATCCAGCTACGATGACGCCAATCGCCATCGGTAATTCGATTCCGCCGATGGGATAGATCGAGAGAAAGACTAGTCCCAAGCCCAGGGCCATCATCGCCAAGTAGAGCCCACGCTTGACCCACTCTTTTCCGATCTTCGTTGCAAATAGCACGTGAGCAGCCGGCGGAATGATGATGATCGCAACAATCGCCGACGCAATCAGGGCGAATGTCTTGGTAAACGCCAGCGGCCGGAAGAGTTTTCCCTCGGCACCGATCATCGTGAATACGGGCAGGAAGCTGATGATCGTCGTCGAAACGGCGGCGAGCAACGCGCCCGCGACTTCGCGTGAACCACGAAAGATCACCTGCAATCGATCTTCTTCCGGCGGAGCTTCATCCAAGTGTTTGATAATGTTCTCGCACAGAATGATCCCCATGTCGACCATCGTCCCGATCGCGATTGCAATTCCCGATAAGGCGACGATATTCGCGTCGACCTTGAAGACTTTCATCGCGATGAAACAGATCAGCACGGCCAGCGGCAGCAACGCACTAATCAACAGCGAGCTGCGGAAATTCCGTAGCAGGACCAATATCACGATCACGGTGATCAAGATTTCTTCGGTTAACGCGGAGTTCAACGTGCCGAGCGTTTCGTAGATCAATCCGGTTCGATCATAAAAGGGCACCACGGTGACTTGGCTCGTATTGGTCCAGACTGGCCATTGCTCTCGCGGCTTGGCCAGCAGATGTTTTACCCAAGCGTCGTCGTTCGCTTTCGTGCCAACATAGGCATCGAAGTTATTACGATCGGCGTAGTCGCTTACTTCATCCCGCGACACTTTCGAATAGTCGATCAGCACTCTCGTAGGCAAACCCGGCGCGATCTCCTCGATCTTCGCCTTTACGTTCTTGATCGCGTCCAGCGGGTTGAATCCGTAGCGAACAACGCAGACTCCGCCGACCGACTCCGCACCTTCCTTGTCGAGTGCTCCGCGACGCAATGCTGGACCGAGCGATACGTTGGCGATGTCCTCGACCGTGATCGGCACGTCGTCCGCTACCTTCACGACCGTCTGCTCGATATCGCTGATCTTTTCGATGAATCCGAGACCGCGAATTACGTACTCGGCTTTATTCAGCTCGATCGTGCGAGCACCCACGTCAACGTTCGACATCCGCACTGCCTGAAAGACTGTAGACAGGCTAACTCCATGAGCCCGCATCGCATCCGGGTCGACGTCGATCTGGTACTCCTGCACAAAACCGCCGATTGAACCGACTTCGCTAATTCCTTCGGCCGACGTCAGACCGTAGCGGACATACCAGTCTTGAATAGAACGCAATTCGTGTAGATCCCAACCGCCCGCGACATTGCCGTCGGCATCGCGACCCTCCAGCGTGTACCAGAAAACTTGACCAAGTGCGGTTGCGTCAGGACCCAACGCAGGTTGGACTCCATCCGGCAAAGT
>JABDKS010000266.1 GCA_013002105.1 Pirellulaceae bacterium
ACTTGTTCGTGGGAGGGTCGGCACCGAGCTTTAGCGAGTGTGACGGGGAGGGCGATCAACGTCTTCTGTTCGCCCTCCCCGTTGGCTCGCTTAGGCTCACCATCGACCCTCCCGCGACAGCGTGTTTACCAATGGAAAGTCATACGCGCGGGAGGGTAAAGTGTTGATTGCAGAAGCAGACTTGTGGGTAAAGACAAGGTAGGAATCGGCCCTACTTGAAAGTGACCTGCTCGAATGGGCTGTACGTGCGACGGTACTGGGTCGGTGTGATGCCGGTGGACGTTTTGAATTGTCTTGTCAAGTGACTTTGGTCGTAGAATCCGGTGTCGGCGGCGATCGACGCGATTTGCTGTTGCGTTGTTTCCAGCAAATGCCGGGCAACGCCGACGCGAACTTCGCGGATGTAGGCATTGGGTGTGATGCCGAATAGCCGCGTGAACTCACGATGTAACTGACTTTGGGAGAGCTTCGCTTGCTTGGCTAAGTCGGCGACAACAAGTTCCTGGCCGTAGTTCGCAGTCACGAACTGCACGACTTTCAGTAATCGGCTGTGACCGCCTTCGGGTGCGTCGGAGTCTAAGTAGGGTCGTTTGACACCTGCCAAGGCAACGACTTTGCGACGCTTGTTGAACAACGGAATCTTATTGCATGAATAGATCTGCGGCACGCCGTGACTGTCGGGAACCAACCAGATCTGGTCGGTCAGTGGCTCACACGCAGCGATCACGCGTCGGTCTTCTTCGACGTACTGAGTGGCAATCGCCGGGGGGAAGAAATCGAAATCGGTCTTGCCGACAATGTCCGACTCACTTTCGACTCCCATCACGCGCCAAACGACGCGGTTGGCGCGCAGGTATCGTCCGTCCGCGGCTTTGACGTACATGTAGACCTGCGGCAGGTAGTTAAACAGGTCCAGGCATCCGAGCGGATTCTGAATGCTGTCGAAGACGCCGGTCCGCCACTTTTCGATCTTTTGCAAATCTTGGGTCATGCGAGGATTTTACAAATCGCTGCGATGATTCGGCAAGACGTGCGAGGCCTCTCTGGCCAAAATACCACCGTCGATTGGGGATGCGCGTGGCGTTCTCAGACACCACTTACGTGCCGATAAACGGCTCCACTGAGACGCAAAACAGGAAAAAACATGACACAACCTTTGATTCAAATGGCCCTCGACTCGCTCGACTTCGATGCAACGATGGCACTCGCCGAACAAGTCGCTGAGCACGTCGACATCTTTGAAGTCGGCACTCCCTGCATCAAATTCAACGGTTTGAAAATAGTGGAAGCACTGCGGGCGAAGTTCCCCCAGCACAAGATCCTGGTGGACCTGAAGACGATGGACGCTGGCGAATACGAAGCGGCACCATTCTATGCAGCAGGTGCCGATATTTGCACGGTCCTGGGTGTTTCCGGATCGGCCACCATCGCCGGAGTGGTCAAGGCGGCGAAAGCTCACGGCGCGGAAGTCCAAGTCGATTTGATCAACGTTCCCGACAAGGTCGCTTGTGCCAAGGAGTCAGCCGACGTGGGTGCCCAAATTGTCGGTGTCCACACAGGCTTGGATGCTCAGGCTGCCGGGCAGACCCCGTTCGGAGATTTGAACGACATTACCCATCTCGGCCTGGATGTGAAAGTCTCCGTGGCTGGCGGCATCAAGCCGGCAACGGTGCGACAAGTCGTGGAATCCGGCGCTGCCATCATCGTCGTAGGAGCAGCCATCTACGGTGCGGACTCGCCTGCGGACGCCGCACGCGAGATTCGTCAATTGGTCGGCGTCGCTGAGGTTTCATAGAATGTTTCAGCGGCAAAATCAGCAGTTGGTGCTGGATAAAATCTCTGAAGTCCTGGACGCGACCGACGAAGCGTATGCGGACCAGTTAACAGCGCTGATGGATGGCGCGAACCGAATTTTTATCGCGGGTGCCGGTCGATCCAAGCTTGTTGGCAATTTCCTGGCAATGCGGTTGATGCACGGCGGCTACGCTGTCAGCGTCGTCGGCGAGATCGTCACGCCTGCGGTCAACTCAGGCGATCTGCTGGTGGTGATTTCCGGTTCCGGAGAGACCGAGCAGTTGATTGCTTTTGCAAAGCGAGCCAGGTTGCTCGGTGCGACCATTGTCCTGCTGACGGCCAAGCCGGACTCGACGATCGGCAGTTTGGCGGATGACGTTTTTCAAATTGGCGTTCCCGAGATTTATTCCAAGGTGAAAGGGATGCCCATGGGAACTGTGTTTGAACTTTCGACACTCTGTTTTCTCGAAGCGTTGATCTCACACATCATTTGGGAAAAGGGTGTCCCCGAAGAAGAGATGCGGACACGGCACGCCAACTTGGAATAGCCGTTTTGGCCGACATAACGCTTGCGATAGGCTGCCGCGGCGACCTACCGTCGACAGGGCATCAGCCACGACCGATTCAAGCACCATCGACAGGGACTGGACTTTAGGAGGCCGAGAGTCGAGCCATTTCGCGTTTTTGATGACGTTATTGCCGACCGGATTCGTGTACAAGAATCAAAAATGCTGTGCGGCATTCGAACGATTGATTTACGATAAGTTCAGGGTGGTGGACGAGGCGTTGAGTCCGCGAGAGGAGTTCTCGAGAGTCGGCGCAGAGAGGGAACTCGTGAATTCGACCACGACGACCGCTTATCGCAATCGATGTGCATTACAGTCGATGTCAACGAGGAAAAATTATTTATCCGTGTCGAATTTTTTCATGCGAATCTATCTGACGAGCATCAGTATGGTGCTGTTGATCTCATCACTTGCCAGTGCTGAGGATGCTGCGTTGCCGAAGGTGGTCAGTTTCAACG
>JABDKS010000823.1 GCA_013002105.1 Pirellulaceae bacterium
CATGCACCCATCAACGGTTGCCAGGTCGTGATCGGGCGGTACATTCGGTGGTATGACAGCCACCGCCAAACCACTTCCGTCGATCCGCCAGCTTCCGCCCAACCTGATCAATCAGATCGCCGCCGGCGAAGTGATTGAGCGACCCGCCTCGGTCGTCAAAGAGCTGTTGGAAAATAGCATCGACGCGGGATCGACACGAATCGAAGTCGCCATTGCCGGCGGCGGCACCGAGCTGATTCGGATTGCCGACAACGGCTGTGGGATGACGACGGAGCAATTGCCGTTGGCAGTCGCGTCGCATGCAACCAGTAAGTTGCCTGACGACGAGGCGCTCTTTCATGTCAGCACGCTCGGATTTCGCGGCGAAGCGTTGGCGTCGATTGGCAGCGTTTCGCACTTGACCATCCGCAGTCGGACCGAAAGCGATGATTGTGGATCGGAGTTGACCGTTCGCGGCGGTGTCGTCGAACCGCCGGCACCATGTGGTTGTGGCGTTGGAACGGTGATGGAGATTCGCAATTTATTTTTCAACACACCGGTGCGGCACCGTTTTTTGAAAACCGCCGCGACCGAGAAAGGCCACATTGTCGAAGCGTTCACGCGGTTGGCGCTCGCCAATCCGCACGTTCACTTTGTCTTGACCAACAACGATAAACAGCTCTACGACTTGCCGCCGACCGAGCGGTGGTCGGATCGGATCACGGCATTTTTTGGCGGTGAGATTTCCGATGGCTTGATCGCGATCAACAGCGACGATTCCCAGATACGGATCAGTGGGTATGTGTGTGATCCATCGGTCAGCCGCGGGAATGCAAGAATGCAATACCTGTTTTTGAATGGTCGGCATATCCGCGATCGATCCTTGCAACACGCACTGACCGAAGCCTATCGAGGGCTGTTGATGGTCGGACGCCATCCGGTTTCTTTTTTGCGACTGGACATGCCAGCCGAGATGATTGATGTGAACGTGCATCCGACCAAGTTGGAAGTGCGGTTTACCGATGGTGGTCGCGTTTACAGCCGATTGCTACAGTCGCTGCGTCATCAATTTTTGACCACCGATATGACTCAGCGCGTCGGCCCGCCTGCACCGCTGGGTGACAACGAACAACTTCGTCCGCCGCCAAACAGCGAACTGGGTATGCCGGTGCGAGTTGAACAAGAGCATCGCCAGGCGGTGATCGACTGGGCACGCACAGGTGTTGTGTCACCGTCTCGCAGCACAGCAGCGATGCCGTCGGTCGCAACGCCCGATTTTCAACCATTCTCCGATGGCGGTTCCCCAACGGTTCGTAACCCGAACGACCCCATCGCAGCTGACGGTCCTGCCCAACGCGCGGCGATGGGACAAGAAGTGTCACCGTCGCCGATCGACCCCAACAGCGCTTGGCAGGATAAAAGCGCTTTGCAGGATGCTGCCTCGGGAGTTGCTGCACCCTGGGATGGTGCCGATGCGGCGTCGACCATACCGACAGTTTGTTATCTCGGGTTTCAAGTTCACAATCGGTATCTGGTCACGCAGGACGAAGCGGGGATGGTCGTGATTGACCAACACGCCCTGCACGAACGAGTGCTGTACGAACGCGTCAAAGAGAAGGTGCTGGGCGAAGAAAGCAGCCTGGAATCTCAGCGATTGTTGGTTCCCGAACCGGTTTCGTTGACACCCGCCGAGCGGACCGCAGCACTGGATCACAAAGAAACGTTCGCGCGAATCGGGATGGAGATCGACGATTTTGGCGGCGAAACGATTGTCATTCAGTCTTATCCGGCCATGCTGAAAAACAAAAAACCGGCCGATATGTTGCGAACCCTGTTGGAATCAGTGATGGGAGCCGGCAAGTCGCCCGAACCGCTGGAGTTGCTCAATCACCTCTTGTCGACGATCGCCTGTAAAGCAGCGGTCAAGGCGGGCGACCCCCTGGCACCCGAGGAGGTCGTTGCACTTTTGCAGCAGCGTGACTTGTTCAACGATACACACCACTGTCCTCATGGACGGCCGACAGCGTTGTTCTTTAGCCGCGACGAATTGGATCGAATGTTCGGCCGATTGGGGCCGCGTGGTCGTGGGTAGGCGTGAGCGATGAGGCGTGACGATATCGTGCGGTTTTGCGGTGCGGGATGGTGTGAGTGGGTAACGGACTGAAGTTGGTTCTACGGTTTGTTTTGTGGGTAACGGACTGAAGTCCGTTCTACTTGGTTGTTTTTCTTTGGTAACGGACTGAAGTTCGTTCTACGTGGTTGTTTCTTTTGGGTGACGGGCTGACGTTCGTTTTGCGTTTATGCGACCGATTACTGCTGCTGCGATACAGTTCAATCATCGACCTGATGACAAGGCGTTTAATTTGCAACGGATCGCTGACTTGGCGGCTGATGCGGCGACCCGGGGTGTGGCATTGGCTGCGTTTCCGGAAATGTGCATCACCGGTTATTGGCATGTTCGCAATCTCTCGCGTCAACAAATCGACCAACTCGCCGAACCAATCGCAGAGGGGCCATCGACGCAACGATTGGTTGCCTTGGCGAAAAAGCATCAGATGACGTTGGGCGCCGGCTTGATCGAACGGGGCGACGATGGGCGACTGTTCAACTCTTATGTCGTTGCGATGCCCGACAAGAGCATCGCGGTGCATCGAAAACTGCATTGCTTTATCAGCGAGCACATGTCATCGGGTGATCAATTCACCGTCTTTGATATTCCCCAAGGCGCGAGAGTTGGCATTTTGATTTGTTATGACAACAACATTGGCGAAAATGTCCGAGCGACCGCGCTAGCTGGTGCCGACATCTTGCTTGCTCCACACCAAACCGGCGGATGTGGAACACCCAGTCCCCGTTGCATGGGCGTGATCGATCCTGCATTGTGGCACGCCCGGCAGCAAGATCCAGCGGCAATCGAAGCGGAGATTCGTGGACCCAAAGGACGCGAGTGGTTGATGACATGGTTGCCGGCGCGGGCGCACGATAACGGAATGTTTTTGCTATTCAGTAATGGTGTGGGGATCGACGACGACGAAGTCCGGACCGGCAACTCGATGATCTTGGATGCGTATGGCGCGGTGCTTGCCGAAACGGGCAAGGCGGACGATGACATTGTGGTGGCGGATTTGGATCCCGAGATGTTGCCAATGAGCACCGGTCGACGATGGATCCAATCGCGTCGGCCGGACCTGTACGAGTCATTGACCAAGCCGACCGGCAACGAGAGGGACACCCGCAGCGTACGGTTCGCAAAGCGCTGGGACTCCACCGATGCGCAGTCGATTTGATATCGGATAAATCGCCAGTGACATCAAAACGATATCATCTGGATTTCTGGCAAACGGCTCTCCAAGAAAAGCGAAATGGTCGCAAACGCCGTGATTCACGGAGTTTCACGGCGGTGCGACCGGTGGGTTTGCGGATTTGGCACGGTGCCTGCATTTGTTTCACGATCAGACAAGCGATGTGCTTGCCAGCTCGAAACCAATGTAAAGGACCTATCCATGACCCACTACTTCACCAAACTTACGGCAGCTTTCGGATTCTTGGTCCTGGCTGCATTGACGACTTCCGCGTCGGCCAGCACGTACAACCATATCGATCAGCTGGCCGTTACGGTTGCCAGACAGGCACGTACGGTGGTGAGCGAGACTCGCCACTATCGCCACACGCCCGAGTATCGACATTTGCGGTCCGACGCGATTGAGATTGCTCGATTGGCCGATCATATGCACGAAGTCGCGCACCACCACGGCAGCCTGGCGCACTTGGAATCCGACCTGGCACAATTAGACGCCAAGTTTCACCACCTGGAGTCTGTGTTTGATCGGATCGAGCGCAATGCCGCGGTGGGTCATGGCCACATCCACGGTAATACAGCTCACGTTCGGCGATTGCTGTGCTCGATGGAAGACAACTTGCACCATTTGCAGGATGACGTTCGAGCGCTTCGCCGGGCCAGTCACGGCGTACACCGCGTTCCCGTCGTGCGACAGCCTGCGGTCACCTTTCCCAGTTCGTATGGATCGTTTGGTCGTCCGCACGGCAGCCACGGATACAACTCGTGGGGTCATGGCAGCCCATGGGGTCATAGTAACGCATGGGGTCACGGTAGCAATGGATTTGGCCACGGTCGCCAGATCTCGATCGGGGGTGGCAGCTCGCGGTTCACGTTCCGTTTTTAAAGTCAATCAACCAGCCTACTGATTGAATCTGAGAGCATCCCGTTTCGGCGGGATGCTCTTTTTTTTCGCGCCATAGCGGGCTGGCACAACAGGGATCAAAGTGCCTTGGATCCAAACGTCACCTGGCGCTTGACCGTCTTCTGGAAACCTCGTCAGTGGTGTGATCGGGGTTTGCTCACCGCTTAGAACCGTTAGGCTATCCGCCACGACGAAGTCCCTGTTTTTCCGTGCGAGGCGAAGCACAGGCTACCAGGTGGGCTCTGTGACTTCACGGGCCGCGTCGCGGGGGCTCGAAAGAGGGCCGCTGGGGTTTTCCATTTCAGGCCATTGCAAAGAACCAGCATGCATCCTGTTGTCATCGACGAACCCTACGAGTTTGTACCGCCGCACCACGGCACTTGGTGGCCGCGATTTCTGCAAATGTTTTTGCGTCGTCGGTTGCGATTAGATTTTGGGATCGAGCAAATTCAATGCGTTGGTTTGGATCGCATCAGGGCGTCGGTCGATGCCGGGCATGCGGTATTGCTTGCGCCAAATCACTGCCGCCCATCCGATCCTCTGGTCGTCAATGAATTGTGTCGGCAAGCGGGGTTACAACCACAGATGATGGCAAGCTGGCACGTGTTTAAAACGAACGCGTTGCGCTCGTTCGTGCTAAGACGCGTCGGTGCTTTCAGCGTCTATCGTGAAGGAACTGATCGACAGGCGCTCAACGCCGCAGTCGATATTCTGACCGCGGCAAAACGGCCGCTGGTGATTTTTCCCGAGGGCGTGATTACGCGCACCAATGATCGCGTGTTGGCGATGATGGAAGGTCTTTCGTTCATCGCTCGGTCAGCCGCCAAAAAACGGACCAAACAAGATCCTGCTTCCAAGGTTGTCGTTCACACTGTTGCAATCCGATACAAGTATCACGGCGACATCCAAACCGAGCTGCATGACACGCTGGACGATATCGAAGAACGATTATCGTGGCGACCTCGACGCGACGAAAATTTGCGAGAACGTATTTATCGCGTCGGCGGTGCGCTGCTGTGGTTAAAGGAAATCGAGTTTTTCGGTGCACCGCAAACCGGCGACGTTGATTCGCGATTGCAAAAACTGATTGACCAAATTTTGGTGCCAATGGAACGCGAGTGGCTGGGTAGCGATGAATCGACAGCAGAGAATTCCAGCGCGGACAAGACAATCGTCGCCCGCGTCAAGGCGCTGCGGATAGCCATTTTGCCCGACATGATCGACGGCGATTTAAGTGAAGTGGAAAAGAATCGTCGTTGGGACCAATTGGCCGACATGTATTTGGCTCAGCAATTGGGCCACTATCCGCCCGACTACATTCGCGGTAACCCCACGGCGGAACGGATGCTCGAAACGGTCGAAAAGTTCGAGGAAGATTTGACCGACGAGTGCCGTATTTACCGCCCGATGTCCGCAACGGTGCACGTGGGCGAGGCGATCGAAGTGTCGCCCAAGCGGGCCCGTGGCCAGCAGGATCCCGTGATGTTGCAAGTTGAACGCGACATGCATCAGCTATTGGGACTGAGCACACCCGAGTCCGATACGACGCCCACAACGACCGAGTCCGCCCTTGGCTAAGTTAGACACATCGTGGACGGATGATCCTCGCGCTCGGTGGCAGATCAAAATCCTGTTGACGATGTACGTTGGCTATGCAGCGTTCATGCTGTGTCGAAACACACTTGGCGCGGCCAGTCCGGCGATGATCGCCGATCCCGCGTTGGGCATGAATAAAGAATCGTTTGGTCATTTGATGAGCTGGCATTCGGCCGGCGCGATCGCGGGAAAATTGATCACCGGAATCGGCGCCGATTTGCTCGGTGGACGGCGGATGTTCTTGATCGCACTGTCGCTGACGGCATTGGCGAACGTTGGTTTTGCGATGAGCACGTCGTTTACGTCGATGGGCATCTTTAACTTTCTCGGCCAAGCGTTCAAAGCGGGCGGTTGGCCGGCGATGGTCAAAATTGTCGGCCAGTGGTACCCGCTGCGGCGATCGGGCCAGGTGTGGAGTATCATCTCGACCAGTTCGCGCGTGGGCACGGTGGCGGCCGGTCTGTTGCTGGGCTTTCTGCTGAGTCAAATTTCCTGGCGGGCCGTCTTTGTCGTCTCGGCGGTGATCACCGGATTCGTCGTGGTGCTGGCATTTTTCTTTCTAAAAGAGAGACCGACCGATGTGGGACTCGAGCCACTACCGCCGGAGACACCCAACACCGATCAAGCGACGGGCACTGAAGCGGCACCGCACGCGATGGATGGTGTCACGGTCGCCCAAGCCTGTTGGAAATTCGCCGCCAGTCTGCGGTTTTGGATGATCTGTTTGAGTATTTGCTTTTTGACCATCTTGATGGACTTCATCAATTTTATCCCGATCTACTTGAACGAAGTTTTACAGATCAGCCCTGACAAAGCATCGATGTCCGGCAGCGCTTTTCCGGCCGGCATGTTTGTCGCCTTGGTCGGAACGAGCTTGGTTTACGATCGACTGAATAAGAAGCGATTGATTTTTGTTTTGGGTGGACTGCTGGCCGTCAGTTGTCTGTGCGTGGTGGCCTTGTGGAATTTCGACCGCTTACCGATCTCCGATTCGATGAAGGTGCCAACGTCGATTGGGTTAATCTTTGTGATGGGCTTCAGCTTGTCACCGGCGTATTACATCCCGATGAGTATTTTTGCGGTCGCATTTGGCGGCCAGCACGCTGGATTTTTGGTCGCATTGATCGATGTGTTTGGCTATGCCGGCGCATTAGCATTCAACTTCTTTGGCGGTTCGATTGCCGAGAATTATGGCTGGCGAGTCTTTTTGTTTGGACTGCTGTCGATCGCAATCGCTGCGATGCTGAGCATGACGACGTTTTTATTCTTGGACTACCGAGCTAAAGTGAAAGCAACGGATTCACCAACATCGTGATCGTGTCTTACGGCTGCCGATTGGATGGTTGCCACGTTTCATCAAAGAAACCGGCGGCGGTCACTTTGCCGGGATCGCGCATTGTTGAACCATCGCGAATATCCACCAGGGCCCAGTCGGGCAACTTGGGTGTTTGCCGTGCGTTGTTCAGGTAGTCGTATTCGCGAAACGTGAACCCACTGTTCATGACGATGTAGCGATGGGGATTTTCGGGATTGGGATAGATCAGAATCGGCAGATGGCCGGCAGCGTTGACTTTGGCATCGCCGATTGCGATTTCGTTCTGATTCCAGCGGACAGGTAATGAATCGATTAGCCGGTCGATCACTGCATTGGACGACTGGTCGCCGAACAGAACCAAGTTGGAGGACCGGACCATATCGTCGGTCAGCTGTGTATCGAGAATCTGTCGAATGTCGCCGCGGAAATGTTTTCGCCAATGCTCCATCGCATGTTTGGATTCCGCGTGCACCCATTTTTGCACCGCTGCGTCGTGGCTCCTGCCGCTGGGCAGTACGAATATGAAAGAATCCATGAACGCGTCGTCGATGGGACCTTGTAGGTAGGGTTGTTTGCGAAGCTCGCTGGTGGGCTGGGATGCTTGTTGCCAAGTGTGCTGTTGCTTGACCAAGTCCAATTCGAACGACCGATCCGATCGAACATTGGGGCCGACGATTTCATCAGAGTCGATCAAAATGTGGACAGGCCCACTACTGGATTCAGGAAACTGGCCGGCGTCGAACGACAATCGTAAGTGCGTGACATTTTCTGTTTCGATCTCTATTTCGCCGTCGTCGACCCGCGCGTCCACGGCGGCAGGCACCCAATGTTGGCCGAGACCACGCACGTCGATCCAGTGCATTTTGTGATAACGCAACGTCATCGTGCGGAAGTGAATCGTTTCGGGGACGTTGTCCGATGCGGCGCGCGCCAGCGCGTTCATGCGTGATTCGATATCGATTTTGGATTGCGGATGGATCTTGTGCGCCGTTTCGGGCCCGATGATGTGAGTCATATCAATCCCGACATTCGCAAGCGCGACTTGCATGACATCGGCGGCTTGTTTTTGCCGATCAATTTGGCCGCTGTAAGCGACGGTGGGGCACTGATTCAAATTGGCGGCCCAGGGCGGACAGTCGTACAGTTGCCACAGAATTTTCTGATGCGGCGGGGCCGTTTCTGACGCATTTTCTCCTTGGAAAAACGACAAGAATTCCGGCGTCTCGGAGAAACCCGCGCCGGGATTGGCCGCAAAGAATCGGTCGGCGTAATGAACCGCCATCTGCCAGCACCCTGCCCCACCCATCGAGAAACCGCGGACGCTGATGCGTGTTGAATCCAGGGGCAAACGAGATTGGACGTACTGAAGTGATTCCAGCACGTCGATCTCGCCAGCAAATTTGAATGCGTTGCTGTAGCGACCGTAGGGGTGCAGGACAAACGTATCGTCCGGTGTGTACTGTCCCGAATTGCGCTGTTGATTGAACAGAAAGTTCACTTCACTAAGTGTTTCGCCGCGACCGTGAAACCAAAGATCGAGTCGCCGCGGTCGACGGTCGCCCTTTGTGTATCCGGCGGGCACCACGGCGCTGTAGGGCTGAAAAGATCCGTCGATCTTCGATCGGTACCCACCGACGATCAGTTGCTGTGACCGTCCATCGCCCAATCCAATGACGTCGGCCCAATCGCCGCCCCTATTTGCGATCTTGATTCGATGCAGCGCGGTTTGCAGAAGTTGACCGGCGCTGTCGATTTCGTTGGGCTTATAAAACTGTTGAAACTCGATCGCCATCTCGACGGCGCGCGGGAAAACCAAAATCTCCGGTTCCAAACCGGTCAGTCGTTCAATGGCGGCGTCCTTGTCGGCGCGCTGTTGTCTGCTGTTGGATTTGGCCGAGTGGGCTGTGTCGATTACCTCCTGCCAACGGCTTCGCACCGCTTTACATTTTTGCGTCAACGAAGCGATTATATCGGCGTCGATTTCCAAACCGACCGGAGGGATCGGTCGGACATTGTCGGCCAGATTGTCGTCGGGACCATCAGCCAACGTGATGGTGGGTCGGATCAATGTGGCAACCCAAAGTGATACAAACAGACACAAAACAGCGGGAGACTTGGAGGCGAAGATCATGGTGAAGGTAACGGACGTCGTGGTTTGGGAAACATATGGTTGGGAAAGATGTCGTTGGGTAGATAACGGCGTCGAAAGCGGCGTCGCACTGAATTGACGACAAAGGCCCAGTTAAATCTTCGAGTTCAATTTCTCTTCGGCTGGCAAATCGTTTGGGCAGGCAATTCGTCGAGTGCCGTTGACGACTTTCGCGACGACGTGGAGTCGCAATGTCAATCCGAACAAGGCACTAGCTTAGCGAAACGTCCTGCCAGTGCTAACGTTTGGCTGCGGAGAGGTCGGGGGGCAGGTCTGGCCCGGACTACCGATGGCTGATGAGCAGTTGTTGTCCGGTTCACTCGGTGGGGTCGGTGAATCTGAGTTAAACTTTTGGATTGCTGCCAAGATCCTTTCGGGTCATCCGAATTTTCTTCGTTACCTTTTCCTTCGTACCGCCGTCGAGTGTGACTATGAACCGCTTGTTTGCCGGACTGACTATTGTCGTGGGTTGTGCCGCTGTTGTGCCTGCTCAAGCCCCTGCGACCCGTGCGGTTGTGGATCTGCTGCCACCGACCACGGTCCTCTATGCAGAGTTGACCGATCCAGCAGCCTTGTTGTCGATTGTTGTCGATCATCCCCTGCGAGCGAAGATCGAGGCGTTGCCACCGTATCAACAAGCGATCCAGACGCCGCAGTACAAACAGATGTTGCAGGGACGCGATCGATTCGAAACCGTGGTCGGGATGCCGTGGCGCCAGGCAATCGAGACGTTCACGGCAAACGGTGTGACGCTGGCCGTCGACGGAGCCAGTCGAGGCGTTGCGGTAATTGTCCAAGGCAAAGACGCCGCAACCATGAAAACGTTTCGCGACAAGTTTGTCGCGTTTGCGTCGATGGGAAACAACGCGAACAAGCTGCAAAGTGTCGACTACCGCGGCATCGCTGCTCACCGACTTGATGAAGCACGCTTTGCATTATTTGAGAATCAGTTGCTGATCACGAACAATTCGGACCTGGGCAAGGCGATTCTGGATCGGATGATTGACGGTAACGGCGAATCGTTGAAACAGAACGAGCGTTTTCAATCAGCCCAGCGAACCCGGTCCTCGGATGCAACAGCCTGGGCGTTTGTCGATGTCCAAACGATCCGCAATGCCGGTGTGGCCGACGCGGTTTATAACGACCAGATCAACAACCCCGTCCTGGAACTCTTGTTGGGTGGCATTCAAAGCGGTCTGAAAGAGACACCGTTTGCGACGGCGAATTTGACTGCATCGACGGAACAGTTGGCACTGCAATTGGCCATGCCGTATGACATTGCTTGGGTCCCTGAGCAGCGCGAATACTTCTTTGGACCTGACGGACTGGGGCGAGGTCCAGCGATCGCGAGTGTGAATCCAACGTTATTCACACTTAGCACACACCGCGACTTTGCCCAGATGTGGTTGCGAGCGGGCGATTTATTCAACGAGCAGATCAACGATGGCTTTGCCAAAGCCGATGCGACGTTGACCACGCTCTTTGCGGGAGCAGATTTTGGCGAAGACATTTTGGGCAGTGTCGAGCCGGAAGTTGGCTTCGTGGCAACGCGGCAGGATTTCGCAGACCGATTGCCCCGACCGACGATCAAGTTGCCGGCATTTGGAATCGTGATGACGATGAAGGAGCCCGAGACGATGACGCGTGACTTGCGTCGGACATTCCAAAGCATGATTGGGTTTTTCAATGTCGTTGGCGCGATGAACGGCCAAAACCAGTTGGAAATGGACATGGAGAAACTGAGCGATGACGCCCAATTGGTGACGTCGAATTACGTTCCCGAAGACGACGATCGCGAGTCAACCGATGCGCCCATTCTGTTCAACTTTTCACCGACCGTTGGATTTTCTGGGGATCGATTCGTCGTTGCCAGCACGACCGATTTGGCTCGGCAATTAACGCTCGCCAAACCGCCCAGCCCCGCGCAGATCGACGATAATACCGCCGCCAATTTGCGAGCCGACACGTTGCAGCAGATCTTGGACGACAATCGCGAACAGTTGATTGCCCAGAACATGCTCGAGGACGGCAACAGCCGCGAAGAGGCCCAAGCGGCGATTGATTTACTGTTACAGGTCGTCGGATATTTCCGTGACGCGTCGATACGGCTGAGTCAGCCGAGTGATCAATTGGAACTGGAATTCAACGTCCGGATTGGGGAATGAACGATGACGGTAATGGGAATCGATCCTGATTGGGCCTGGTCAGCCTACGAACCGTCGACCAGCAGTCCATGGGACTTACGTGCGGCAGCACATTTGTTTCGGCGTGCCGGATTCGCTGCGACTCGCAGTGAACTCGATCAGGCGGTGGCAAATGATCCACAAGTGGTGATCGATCGCGTGGTGGCTGTTGAACGTGAACCGGACGATTTTCGCGATCAGATGCGGAGCCTGATTCGAGCTTCGCTGGCCACCGGCAATGTCAAACGACTTTCGGCTCAGTGGGTCTATCGGATGCTGGCCACGCCGGTGCCACTGCTTGAAAAGACGACTCTGTTCTGGCACGGTCACTTCGCGACCAGCGCTGCCAAGGTCCAGGACGCGGAATTGATGCAACAGCAAAATGATTTGCTGCGCGAATATGCGGTGGGTGATTTTGGCAAGCTATTGCTGGAAGTGTCGCGGGATCCGGCGATGTTGATTTACCTCGATTCGGTCACCAACAGAAAATCGCATCCCAACGAGAATTATGCGCGGGAGATCATGGAACTGTTCTGTTTGGGCGAAGGCAATTACAGCGAGCAGGATGTGCGCGAATTGGCGCGGTGTTTTACCGGTTGGGAAATCAAACGCAAGAAGTTTCGATTCAACCGCTATCAGCACGATACGAAGACAAAATCACTGTTGGGTGCGCGGGGCAATTTTGGCGGCGAGGATGCAGTGGCGGTCGTGGCCCGGCAGGCAGCCGCACCCCGATTCATTGTCAGCAAACTGATTCGGTATTTTGTGATGGACGAACCGGCGGCCGGTGAATCGTTGGTCGCCCCGCTGGCACGTCAATTACGCGACGACGATTTTCGGATTGCACCGACGATTGCGCGGATTTTGGGCAGCAATCTGTTCTTTTCCGAGCATTCACGAGCACGAAAAATTCGCTCGCCGGTCGACGTGGGCATCGGCTTTTTGCGTTCGCTCAACGGCAGCACCGATTCCTACCAGTTGGCTGATTCGTTGGAACAACTCGGTCAAGGTTTGTACTATCCACCGAGTGTCAAAGGTTGGGACGGCGGACGTACTTGGATCAACTCGTCGACGCTATTGGGGCGATCGAATCTGATTCGACGATTGCTTGATAGTGGCAAAACACGGTTTGGGAAACAATCGATTGCGGAGTATTTCCAAGATCAGGGCGTTCGGACATCCAAAGACCTGGTCCAATACGTGGAGCCGCTGTTATTTGCCGTCCCGATTCCTCGCGTTGCGAAAGAACGGGTGGCCCAGATCGATTCGTCCGCCCGCGGTGATCGCGACCGATGGGTTAAAGACGCTGTTCATGTTTTATGCACGCTTCCGGAGTTTCAATTGTCATGACAGGATCAATCAAACGACGAAAGTTTCTCCGTCACGCGGCTGCTGGATCAGCGGTGATGACGTTTGGAACGACCGCGCCGAGCGTGTTGTGTCGCGCCGCAGCCCTCACCCCCAACGAACAACGCGTCTTGGTCGTTGTCGAAATGGCGGGCGGTAATGACGGGTTAAACTCAGTTGTACCGCATAGCGATCCGGTCTATCGCAAGTCGCGAGAGAACTTGCGGATCAACAAGGCCGATACTTTGGCGATTGATTCGACGTTGGGCTTGCACCCGGCGATGCGTGGCTGTGCGGATTTGCTGGAGCAGGGTCGCTTTGCGATTGTGCAAGGTGTCGGCTATCCGAATCCCAATCGATCTCATTTCGAATCGATGGACATTTGGCATTCGTGCCTGCGCAAGGATACGGCGCGACATGATGGTTGGATTGGTCGCTATTTGGACGCGGCCAAACTGGGTGACGCTGCGGATCCAGCAGCGTTGCATTTGGGCAACGATAAACAACCCTTTGCGTTGATGTCACGCGACATTCGCGTGCCATCGATTCAATCGTTGCAGCAGTTTCGTTTGCGTGACAATGGCAGCATCGATTTGAAAGCAGCCATTCGGGAGTTTTCGCGGCAAACCGGGCCGTCAGATGCCGTTGCGCCGGCCAATGATTTGCTGGACTTTGTGCAGTCCAGCACCAGCAGCGCCATCGTAGCGAGCGAACGGATGGAGTCGGCGACGAAGAAACACAAGTCGGGCAAGGCGTATCCGACGTCGGGACTGGCAAGGAAGCTGGAAACGGTTTCTAAATTGATTGCGTCGGGGATCCAGACGCGGGTTTATTACGTTCGGATCGACGGGTTCGACACGCATGCCAACCAGGTTGACGCGCACGCGGCGCTGTTACGCGAAGTGAGTGACGCGGTCAGCGCATTGGTCGGCGATTTGGACGAGCGCGGAGACGGCGATCGAGTGTTGGTGATGTGTTTCAGCGAATTTGGTCGTCGTGTTGCTCAGAACGCGAGTGATGGGACCGATCATGGCACGGCTGGCCCCGTCTTTTTTGCCGGCAATGCAGTTCGTCCCGGTTTGATTGGCAATTTGCCAAGCTTGTCCAACTTGGAAAACGGCGACCTGAAGTACCACACCGATTTTCGTCGTGTCTATGCGGCGGTTTTGAAAGATTGGCTTGAGTGTGACCCGCGAGCCGTGTTGGCGGGCAACTACGAGCCAGTGAAACTGCTGAAAAGCTAGGCCCGAAGGTCGATAGCACTTCACGTTCGCCGTGGGGCGCAGTGGGGCGCAGTGGGGCGCAGTGGGTCGATCGTAGGCCGCCGATCTGTCCTGGCAAAGTCCCGCTACGGCAGGTGCTGGCCGACGAGGCTACCAGCGTTTGACCATCACGACTTGGTTACGGACCTGGTTCAACATGACTTCGTCCATAAAACTGGTCATCAGCAGCATGCCTCGACAGTCTTCGAGTTCGAACGACTCGGGCGTGCCCGGTGCCGGCGATGTGCGGATGATCATGCCGGGGCCTTCATGAGTGACGCTGACACGCGCGTCATCGACACCGACCGAAATCACCAGTTGCACGTTTTGGTCTGAATCGGGGGCTTCGCTTTCGCCGCGCACGATGGACTGTATCAATTGTTCGTCGTCGCGCAGATCCAGGTTGCCGTAACAGATTGCGTTAATCAAAGCGCTGCGGATGGCGGTCACGAATTGAATGCGCACGTGAGCGTTGATGTTGCTCGATGAAGCGAGCGTTCGTTGCACATAGCAGAGGATGGGCGTGAGTTCGCGTGGATCGCTGCTGAGTTCGAAGATCAGTTCGGGGACGATCAGGCACCCTTGTAAGTCGGCGAATTCTTGATCGGCCAATGAGATGGCATGGATTTCGTTGATGACGCCGGGTAGTCGTGCATCGAGTAGATCTTTGGGAACAAAATTGGTGGCTCCTTCGGCCAGCGCGTCGACGGCCAGCAGCTCGCTGCCGCGCGACGTGATCACGATCACAGGAATCGCCGGATACTGCTCGGTGACGGTGCGGGTCAGTTCGCGACCGTTCATGACCGGCATCATCAAGTCGGTGACGATCAGATCGGGCTGGTCCTCTTGGATCGCGTCGAGAGCTTGCTGGCCATCGGCGGCCATTCGGACGTCATGACCATGACTCTCTAGCAGCATTCTGATGTGCGCTGCTTGCGTTGCGCTGTCTTCGGCAAGAAGGATGGATGGCATGAGGTGGTTGCGACGATGGCACGTCGGTCAGTGAGGCGGGGAAGCAGATTGGCGGGAGGACAGAATGGTGTTTTGTCGGGATGGCTTTCGTCACATTAGTGGGGCGGGCGCGTGACGAACTATGCCTGGGGGCACACGACGACTTTCATTTGGTCGGGGTCGCCAGCGTGCAGGCGTTCAAACCATTGCGGTGAATCGGCGAGCGTGATTTTGGAGGTGATCAGGGGTGCGACGTTGATGATGCCCCGATTCATCAGGTCGATGCACTGTGGATACTCGCCGTTGCAGCCACAGGTGCCATGCAATGAAATTTCGCGAGTGACCACGGACTGCAATGGTAGTTCAATGGTCGGGGCGACGTTGCCCACCAGACAGACGCTGCCACCTTTTCGGACCGATTCAATTGCCGTGACGATTGTCGGGGTAGCACCAACCACTTCCATGGCCACATCGGCTCCGCGTCCATCGGTCATTTCACGAATTTTTGCCGGGACGTCGCATTGGTCGGCGCGCAATACCGCGTCAGCACCAAGGTCTTTAGCGACGCTCAAGCGTTTGTCGTTCAAGTCCACGGCAATCACCTGGGTGGCACCGGCGGCTCGCACGGCTTGCAGGGCCAACAGTCCGATCATGCCGGCACCCACGACCACGGCGGTGTCGCCCAGTGTGATGGGGGTGACGTTGGCTGCGTGGACGGCGACCGAAACGGCTTCGACCAGTGCGGCGTGTTCAAATGGCAGCGTGTCGGGCAATCGATAGACGATGCGTCGTGGCACGCTGATTCGTTCGGCGAATGCACCGTGTCGCCGATAGTCGCCACAAGAAACGCCCAGAACCATTCGATCGTCACAGAGATTGCGATGCCCATCGGCACAAAAATGACATTTGCCGCACGAGACCATCGAATCGAACGTGACGCGGGTGCCATTGGGCAAATCGGTCACCTGATCACCCGTTGCGACCACGATCCCAGCGGCTTCGTGCCCCATGACAAGTGGTGGAATCCGGCGGCCGGTGCTACCGTCATAGCCATGAATATCGCTGCCGCAGATTCCGCATGCTTCGACTTGCACCAAGACGTCGTCCGCACCGACGGTCGGTTCGTCGACATCGGTCACTTGCATCTGCTTGTACTGGGTCAGCAAAAGGGCTTTCATCGTGCTCTCAAGGAATCGCGTCGATACGAATGGTTGGCAATAGTTTAGCACAGGTGTTTGAGTTTTGGATGACGACGACGAAACACTGACGGCGTACCACGAAGCGGGCCACGCCGTGATCGGTTACGCATTAGGAGCACGGATCGAGCGGGTCCAGCTTGGGGGTGAAGCGGACGACCATTTGCCGGAACGATTTGGCGATTGTTTGGTCAATTGGGGGATGGTTCATCCCGACTGCACCGAGCAGCGCCAGCGAGAATTGATGACGATCCTGGCAGGACCCGTCGCGGAAATGATCTATCGCGGCGAGCCGTTACATCCTGCGCATTATGAACCTTGGCAAGGTGACTGGCAGCAAGCTTGGGACCATTGCCGCGACGGGGTACCCGATCCGATCCGCCGCACCGGATTGCTGGAGCAGTTGATCGGCCAACTTCACCGTCGAATGTCCGATGATGATTGTTGGGCCGCGGTTGCCGCGGTCGCTGACGAATTGCTGGCACACGAGTTTTTGGATGAAGAGCAGCTCAGCGACACATTGGCCTTTTGGCTAGGCTGACGCGCATGTGAAAAACTATTTGTTGCGGGGGGTGCGGCCCAGCTTGGAGCAATCAATATTGAGCCATGAATACTGGGCAATGAATATTGGGTGATAAACGTTGATCGGCGATCCATGGAGGACTGTATCGGATCGATCGGTCCGAATTGAAGAATGATGGCAATTTGACGCCATCGAACGCGGGTCGCTATAACCTATACCCGCGTTGCAGCGTTGTCCGGGCGGGGACAGCATCCTCTTGGGTTGTTCCGTCGACTTAGCTTGCCCTTCTCAACATCAAGATGATCTTTCGACGGCAATCAAACCGGTGGAGGCAGCCATGACGATCAAGCGCGATGGATTCACGCTCGTTGAGTTGCTGGTTGTCATTGCCATCATCGGCATCATGATTGGTTTGTTGATGCCCGCGGTCCAAGCCGTGCGGGAATCGGCGCGAACGGTACAGTGCCAGAATCATCTCAAGCAGATCGCGCTGGCCTGCCACAACTACGAATCAACCTACAAAGAGTTTCCAGGTTATGGCGGCGAACGGCAGCCGATCTTTGTGGGCTACCGATTACCGCACCGACCGCAAACGAATCTGTCGGGCGATACCTGGATGACACAAATCATGCCGTTCTTGGAACAATCGGCATTGGCGGGCGAAGTGCATGGATTGGCTGGGGCCACAACGGTGACGTTGACCGACCGCGTCAAGAATGCGGTTCGTGTCGCGGTCGAGACTTACAACTGCCCATCGCGACGCGACGCCAAATCGTATCCGTTGGTCGGATCGTATATCACCCGCTACGGCGACTTCGCCGCGCGAACCGATTACGCGATGAACGGTGGATCGGCGATCGAATCGGATCGGGACCATCGCGCGATCGTGCAACAGTACGACGGCATTTGGGTATTGGGTAAACGCACCAAGACGAATCGTGTTTTTGACGGTTTGTCACATACCTACCTGGTTGGCGAAAAGGCCATGGATTCTTTGCGGTATGAGACTGGAACCTGTTTTGGTGATCGCAGTCCGTTAGTTGGTTGGAACGGTTCGTGGATGTCCAGCCACTCGTACGTACGGTACGCCGCTCGACAACCCAAGATGGATCGTGTCAATAATTGTTTGACCTGTCACGATTACGGAAGTGCTCATCCCCACGGTTGGAACATGTCGATGGCTGATGGCAGTGTTCAGATGATGAGTTATCAAATGGATTTAGAAATCCATCATGCCAATGGCTCGGTCGACGGGAACGAGATTCCCGACTATCAACATTGACTGACGATATTGACCGGCGGTTTTGACCGACAACATCGACTGGGGATTTTGACTGGGAACATCGGCTGGCAATCCATTCATCGGTTTGCCTGAGCGTTCGTGGATGACAAAAAAATGCCCGCTCGGGGTTTCCGAGCGGGCAAGACACTGGCAAGAGTGCGTTCTGTCGCGTAACGATGTTTTCCTGGTTCGTCTCGAGGAAATGGGTGCCCCATCGACCACCGGATGCTTTTCGAAGGCGTCCGGTTTGTCAAAGTCGAGGACGGTCAGAAGTTGATCGGTCGGAACGAATTCACGGTCACTTGTTCAGGAATGTTTTCCTGAGCCAAGCGTTCTTCTTTCGTTCCAACTCAATCAACTTTGTAAAGACGTTCTGCGGTTTGGCAGGTCGTCTATGTTGGCAACAGCATGCGTGCTGATGCACGTGCGCCGAAGGACTCTGCGCGACCGGGGCATGTTCGCCTTGGATCGCCGAGTCTTGGTGCACCGGCTGCTCGAGTGGTTGATCCGCCATCGGTTGGGGATCAGCGACCGGAGCAGGCATTTGGGCATCAACCTGCACACCTTCGCCAGCCGCCGGCACATCGTCCACAAGGACGCTCACAGGCGACTCAGCATTCACCCAGCTCGTGACGGTCAGGACGCCGAAAGCAGCCAGGGCAAAGAGCATATTTCGCATAGTAGGTGGTCTCGTATTTACGTAGTGGATCAGATTTAGTTGTCGCGACAGCAGGGAACTGTAAAAAGAAAGTGTTGCGTGTCGCGTCCATAAAACATTCCCGCTGAATAGGAACTTGACCGCTTCGACAAGCACCATTTCAATCTAATTCGCTGAGAATGCGACGAACTGGATCTGCCTGTACCGGTCGTTACCCAGCTGAACCACTGGGCAGGATTTGCGATTTCGGCAAGATTTGCCAAACCAACACCCTGACCATGCGTAGAACCCCGATAGATTCACAAGAACTGGTGTTTCGCAGTGACGCGAAAGAAGGCTTTTGACGATGGCGCATGATATTACCGGTCAGGATCCGCTGGTGACAGCAAGCGACAAGATGCTGTGGGGCGGGCAGGCCATTTCGTCGCCGATGCGCCCGAAAGAGACCTTTGCTGTTTTGCTGTGGACCGTGTTGGCCGATTGGTTGATTTTTCGCACGCAAGGTTTCACGGGACCGGCCCTGTTTTTTGCTGGCGCGCCGCTCCTGTTCTTGGCCGGTCCGCTGCGAAATGTTCATCGAACCACCGCGATCGTGTTGGTCGGTTCGTTGCTGCTCCTTAGCGTTCGGCTGATTTGGCTGGGAACCGGATTGAACATACTTTCCGCCGTCGCGTTGCTCGTTGCGCTGGCGATGGTCGCATCCGGGCATGCACCACTGGTGGCTGAAGGCTTGGTTTACGCAGCGCGAGTTTGGCTGGACGGATTTTTGGCAGTCGCCAATTACCAGTGGTTGCCACCGCGCGATCGCACAACGCAGCACGCGGCTGGTGACTTCGACGACGGTGTCCATCAGTCAGGCTTTCCCGCCACGGCCGTGGGTTCGCTTGATCCTGCCGCAATCGATCCCGTCACGGCAAGTTCATCTGCGCCGAACGTGGAGGCGTCGGGGGGATCGACCGCTGATACGACTGCCAAACCAACGGCATCGTCGGTACGGCCATCGACATCGTCTTGGTTATTACCGCTTGTCGCCGTCATCGTTTTTGGCGGCATTTTTGTGTTCGCCAATCCCGATCTACTCGAGAGTGTTTCGCTGCGGTTGTCGCACTTCTCAGAAGTGGTTCAAAGTTGGTTTGCCAAACTATCTCTCTGGGAGATACCGTTCTGTTTGGCGGCGTTGGTGATTGGCGCCGGATTACTAAGGCCCGTCTTACCAATGCCCCATTTCGGACCGCGTCACGAGGTCGTCGACACCAGTGGAAAACTTGCGGCACCCCTGTTCACCGCGTTCCGCAATACACTGTGGACGTTGATCGCATTATTCAGCGTTTATTTGGTCTTTGAATTTGCAACATTGTGGCGTCGCGAGTTTCCTGCTGGTTTCTACTACGCCGGCTATGCGCACCAGGGAGCTGCTTGGCTGACGTTCGCGCTGGCGCTGGCCACCGGACTTTTGTCGTTGGTGTTTAGCGGGTCGATGTTGCACGATGCGCGACTGCACGCGATGCGTCGGCTGGCCTGGATTTGGTCGGCACAAAATTTCTTGCTGGCGATCGCCGTTTACAACCGTTTGCTGATTTATGTTGGCTACAACGGAATGACGCGCATGCGAACGATCGGATTTTTTGGCATCACATTAGTAGTGATCGGGTTCACGCTGGTGCTTTACAAGATCGGTAAGAACCGTGGGTTCTGGTGGCTGATTCGCGCGCAGTTGATCGCGCTCGTGTTGACGGTGATTGGGTACGGCGTGTTTCCGGTCGATTGGATGGCTCATCGATACAACGTTGCCCGCGTTACCGACGGTTACTTGCATCCGTCGGTGATGATTGCGGTCAAGGAGATCAATGACGAAGGCGTCTTGCCGTTGATCGGGTTAGTCGATACACCCGACCCGATCATTCGTGAGGGCGTTCTGGCGATGTTGGCGCAGAAACAAGCAGAAATCGAAGCCGAGTCGGAAATTGAACCTTGGCACTGGACCAAATACCAAGGGGCCACCAGTCGGCTATACAAACGGCTTGTGACGCATCAGCAATCGTGGGACCGATATCGGAAACAACCTCGCGAGCGGCGCGAAGCGATGGACCGATTCGTCGACTACGCGATGCAGTGGTATTAGGCATTTGCGAGAGTGTGCCTGACAACGGCGTTCACGCCAGCAGGCCGCTGATTGCTTTGGTGGGTGGAACCGGCCAAGTGCCGATCGGCCGTCTTGTCACCTCTCGAGGATGCGTTTCTCGCTCGGTCGCTAGCAGGTCACGACGGTCGGGCCGGCATTGCGAAACATTTGGATCCGACATCCAACTGCAGGGCTTGCGCTGTCGGACGATCGATGCGGATCGATGGGTCGTCCGCAGTCTCGTCGGCTGCTGCCGAAATGTTCGTTTGCACGCTGGTAAACTCGTTTGCCGTGCTGCACAAAATCGTATTGCCACGACCTTCGGCGGGCGTCTGGATAATCTCGCCGACGGTGACCTGTTGGGTGCGGCGAACCGCTTTGATCTGAGTGGTTTTGCAACTGACGACCGGCCCGCCGTCAAAGATGTCGATCAAATCGGTTTCACGAAAGCCTTCGGATTGGAGCAATTTCAAAGCCGGCGCGGTTTCCGTATGCACTTTTCCGATTCCCTCGCGCACACTCTCGGGCAACAAATCCAAGTAGATCGGATACTTCGGCATCATTTCTTCGATGAACTGTTTGGAGATGGTCGACATCGTATCGACGGTTGTGAAATCGACTGGGATGAATTTGTGGGCCAGTGCTTCCCAGAAAGGAATCCGTCCGTCCGGATCGGCTTTACCGCGCATTTCAGCAATCATCCGATCGGCGAATCGATTGGGACGCATCGCAATCAGACCGAAACGTGACAGCGAGAGCCAACGACCCCAGCCTTCGCCACGATAAATGCCGCGCAAAAAGAGGCTACCGATTTCGCTCGGTCCATCGTGAATGCGTCGCAGTTTCAGGTGCGTTCGGTCATGGCTGATTCCCAGCAATTCACTGCGATGTTTGCTGTGGATAACACGATAGGCGTAAAACGGTTGGTAGCCGCCGGTTTTGGTATAGATCGTCGATGTGCCGACCAACTCGCCCGTCTGGTCGTTGACCAAAACCAACACAAAGGGTTCACCACGGGGCGACAGTCCCTGTCGCGAGAACGCGAAAACGGATTGTTCCACACGATCAAGCAATCTCGCTTTGTCCAGTTGCAGTGTTGTCAGTCCCTTGGTGGCTGATTGCACGAGGGCGTGCAGTGGATCAAGGTCTTCGATTTTGACGGCGCGAACAATCCACATAATGACTACTCAATGAACAAATTACGAAGGTCTGAATCGACGGGCGACATGAGTCACAAACGGGATGCTACTTGCAATCATGAGGCTTGAAAGGCTTTCAGCGATTGATCAATCAAGTCGATTGCGGCATCGATGTGTTCGTTGGTGGTGGTGGCCGGCGGTGGTAAGAATCGGATCCGCGTCGGTTCTGATCCGCAGACAAACCCGAGCACACCGGTGTGGAACATCGTCATCATCAATGCTTTGGCCTGATCGAAACTGCCGTCAGCGGGCGTGAATGCAATCATCATGCCTTCGCCGTACGGTCCGCGAATCAGATCGGGGTACTTTTTGGAGAGTTTTTCCAGAGCGGCCGCAAAGTACGCGTGACGCTTTGCGTTCTGTCCGTTTTCGCCAAAGCACTCGCCCGCTTCCAACGCATCGAGCATCGCCAGTCCGGTCGCGATGGATGATGACGATCCGGTGAACGTTTGGCTGAGAATGGGGCCTTTGGGTTTGAACGATTCGCCGTACAGCGTCGCGCACACCTGAGTGATTTTGCCGATCGTTACGATGTCAGCAAAGCGGTCGAGTTGATAATGTTGAAACGCAAACGGTCGTGTCGTTCGTGAAAACGATTGGACTTCGTCAAAGATGATCGCAATACCCGCTTCGCGCAGAGGCTCGCACAGCGCGGTAAAGAATTCATTGCTGCCGGGATAATAGCCGCCTTCACCAGCGACCGGTTCGGCCCAAAATGCGGCATAGCGACCGGGGTGTCGCTTCAACAATCGATGCAATTCGTTGACGGCCCAGCGTTGGCTGCGCTCGGGGTTGTCGGGATCACGAAACGGCAGGTAATCGACGTTCAGCGCCAACGGCAAACCCATTCGATAATTGGGACGATCGGTCAGGGCCGCCATGGCCAAGGATCGGCCGGCGAACGCATTGTCAAAGGCGATGATTCGATCGGCGGGCGATTTGTTGTGCAGCGCGATCTTCAGTGCATTCTCGTTGGCCATCGCGCCGCTGGTCGACAGCAGGCAGTGATCCAGTGGGGCGCCGGTGCTGGTGGCCATGCCCAGCAAACGTTCGCACATTTTGATGCTGGGCGGGTGCTGTTGCAGGTTGCCTTGCATGACAGTGTCTTCGATCGCGGCGTCAATCGCGGCGTCGATCATGGCTGGGTGACTGTGTCCGGCACCGTGCACGCCGATTCCACCGATCAAATCCAGTTTGACGCTGCCGTCGGCCAGTTCCGCATAGGGGCCGTTACCCAGGCCCGATGACAGATAGGGCCAAAACGGTGGTCCGCCGCGAGCGGCGCCCAGGCGTTCCAACAACGACTGATAGTGGTCGGTCAACTTGGGATTGGCGGCCTGGGCGGCCGTCAAATTCGCCCCGTGTTCGGCCACAGCCTCGGCGATCAAGCGTTTCGCCTGGGCAATGCGAGGATCGCAGCGCAAGGTGTCGGCATGCGTCAAATGGCCGTCGGAATCGGATGAATTCACTGGGGAGGCTCCATAGCGAGAAGCTAATGATCATGGTCACTGTCGAAGACTATAGTAGCGTTTGGACGTCTTGAGGTTCAGCCACTACCGTCGTGATTTACAATTCGCTTCACACAGCACACCGCGTATATCGCGTCATGGGTGTTCCAGATTCGACCCGTGAACCCATCACAGTTGCCTGAGGCAATCCGCCGTGAAAAAGCATGCACCGCACGTTCGTGACTACATGACACACCTGCCTGTGGAGGCGGAGCGGTGCGAAACTGCCAATGACGGCATTGAAATCATGCGTCGACATTCGATACGCCACATTCCCGTGATGAACGGATCCCATTTAGTGGGGATCGTATCGCAACGTGATTTGTTGGAGGCGCGCGTTCGATTGGGTGATGATTTCGCGTCAACATCGCTGGATCAGATTTGTACGACCGATGTATTGACGGTCAGCCCCGTGGATCCGATCGACGACGTGGCCAGAAAAATGCTCGCGCGCGACGCGCACAGCGCGGTTGTTGTCGATCGAGGCTTTGTCGTTGGTATTTTCACGACGAGCGATGCATTGCGGTTTATCGCGAATGTTTTCGGGCAAGCCAACTCTTGATCGCGATCATGCTGCGTTACTGAATTCGCTGATCGTTCGAATCAGATTTTCAAGCGGTCTCTGAGTAGTTGGTCAAGTGTCGGGTGCGAATTGGGATCCATCAAGTTCAGTGCCGGTCGCTGGGCGAGCTGATGGATGATTTCGACACCGGCGGACGTACTGGTGGCAACACCGGACACGAGATCCGGATCGAAACCAAATCCCCGAGTGACTCCAACAACGGCGTAGGGATCTGACGCGCACAAGACGGTGCAGCGGACCAGGTCACCAAGTTCACTGACAGCAACGTCACCGTTGTAGGGTTCCAGCGGCGACGCACCCGCTTCGGCCACCAACACATCGGGACGGGCATCGGCGATGCGACACAGCAGCGTATGGAGTGCCGTCCGGTAGGTGGGTTTGTCACAAACCGTTGACGGCAAACCGACGTCGACAAAATCAAAAATCTCGTCGGCTCCTGCGTCTGACATGGCGAGAATATCGCGGTATCGGCCCGCGCCGGTGAGCTTGGCGCCGACGACGCGAACCCCCATTCGTTTGAGTCGTCGAATGATCACTTTTGCGGAAGTGGTTTTTCCTGACGACATGGAGGTGCCGATCAATAGCAACACCGGGCAATCCAACTTGGATTTGTCCGTGTTGCCAACGAAATCTTGCATCGATACTTTTTTTCCGGATCGAACCACGTGTCCGAGATAGGTCACATCGATCGGTTTGGTAATGAACGTCGAACTCGACGTGACGCGACCAAAGATGCCTGCCGCTGTCATGGCTTGCATGTGGTTATCCGCCTGTATTTCTTGCCATCCACCGACCGCTTCGAGCGTTGCGGCACGGATGCCAAAGGCACCGACCAACTGGTCACCAAGGGCAACTTCGGTCATCCGTCCGGTCGGCAATTCGATCTTGGATGATCGCGAGGTGCCGGTGACTTTGCCTACGACGTAGTCGCCTGTCGCCCAATGGGCTCTGTTGATCGTCATCAGATCAAACGGCCGGTCTGGTAAATCGGAGATGCGTGTGAGGGACGAAAATGTTGGGTTCCTAGCGGACATGTGTGAGCGTCCCCCCCATTTCAGATAGTTCCGTCGCTGGCAGCACGGCTTACATTGACGTCAGCACAGTCGCCGGTTTGGGCGTCGGCGTCGACGTGTGTTTGGGTTTGGGCGTCGGCGATTGGTGCGCCCAGCAACAGACAGGCGAGCAGTGCTGAGCGTTCCGGCATCTTTGCCTCGACAACGTGTTCGGTTAGCGCGTGTGCTCCATCGCCAACCGCACCGAGACCGTCCAGTGTTGGCGCATAGAGGCTCGTCCAGTTGCCGTCCGAACCGCCACCAGCAGTTCCTTCGTCGATCGGGATTTCCAACCATTGAGCTGCCTCGACCGCACGCTGCCAGAGCTTTCGATTTCTGGGGGTCGGCTCCAGAGGCGGTCGGCCAACGTGACCGGAAATCTGCAGCTGCGTGCCTGGGACCGTCGGTTGGATTGACAGAATCGCCTGCTCGATCCGGTCGGCATCTTTCTGGGTTCGCACCCGCACGTCGACTTCGGCGCGGCTTTCGGGAGCCACGACATTGGGCCGCATTCCGCCATCGATGGTTCCAACATTCACGCTTACGCCGTGCTCCGGATCATTCATCGCGAAAAGGGTTTGGACGACATGAGAGAGTTCCAAGATGGAACTGATCCCTTTATCGGGGTCGAGCCCGGCGTGAGCTGCCTTTCCGATCACGGTAACGATAAACCGGCCGACGCCCTTGCGAGATGTTTTCAATTGGCCGGAGGGCCCGAGCGAGGGTTCCATCACGAACACGCGATCCATCAAAGGAGCGATTCGGTGAATTTGTTTGGCCGATTCCGGGCTCCCGATTTCTTCGTCCGAATTAATAAAGAATACTGGTGTGACGCTCGGCTCGAAATGAAGTTCACGCAACGCCCGCAGTGCGTAAATCGCCTGGACGAGTCCCGCTTTCATGTCATAGGCACCCGGGCCATGTAAGCAGCCGTCTCGCGACACGACGGGCATCTTTTCCAAGGTGCCATGGGGCCAGACGGTATCGCAATGACCCAGCAGTAGCTGCGCGGGTGACCGTTTTTTTCGATCCGCTGGAATCGCCAGCAGTTGGCCTCCCGTTTTGGTTCCAGCCAATCGCCGACAACGAAAACCAAGTTGTCGCAGCTCATCGGTGAACAGCTCGAAGAGTCCCGTTTGCGACGCGGGGTCTGCCGAGGGTGATTCCAACAAAACGCAACGGGTCAACATCTGGACCATTTCGTCTTGCTCAGTGCGCAGATAATCAAGGATGCGATGCGCGCGTGTCTTGTCCTCCAAGTTTCCGTTCACGATTCAGAATCCTCTGTGCTTCTTGTAAATCCCTTGGGAAAGGGAAAAGAAGTACTTTGCTCAATGGCGGCGTAGCGGCCTGGTGAGAGGTAGGCCAACAAAGGTGAAGCGGCAATCACGTCTTGATCATCGATGTCCTCACCGCGCAGCGCGGCCGGTAATACGTGTGCGGCAACGATTTTGCCGGCAATCAAACTGTTGGCAGCGAAACCATCAACGATGCGATCCAGCTGGCACTCAAAAAACAAAGTCGATTGCCGCAAAAAATGCCCATCAATGGATTTGGCGGGAAGCAAAGGCAGAGCTGATAGAGCGGGTTTGGAATCGTCGCCGCATCGAGGCGATGCAGCCAAACTGGCCAAAACGACTGAGTCAGTGTTGGGAAAACTGACTGTAAAAACTTTTTCGCGTCGAATGTTTTGGTAGGTACTGTGCTCGGGCGTGCAAACAAATCCGAAAAAGTTGTCCCAGCCCAGCGGTGTGGCCATGTGTTTAGGTGCCAGATCATAACGACCGTCTTGTTCGCGAGATCCAATCACAACCAGTGGTGCGACGGTAAAGAAACGTTCCCAGATAGGATGGTCCGTTTCCAGAGCGACTAAATCGATGGGTGAATCTGTGGAGTCACTTGTCATCATATTCTCCGGGCCAGCATTTTCACCGGGGCCAGCATTACACCGGGGCCTGCATGGAAAGTGGCCGGCCTGTTTTGTTACCGGCAATTCATCTTAGCGTATCAACGACAGGGGTGGTTATGGCGGACCGGTGGTCCTACCAAGTGTGCCCTGTTCAGGTCCGCCAGCACCCGCCATGCTCGCTGGGATGAGCTGGATTGTTTTGTCGATTTTCTCGGCGGTGATGTTGGGCATCTACGACGTGGCCAAGAAATTATCGGTGCGCGAAAACGCGGTGCCGATTGTGTTGCTGGCGAATGTGATGGTGGGTGCGGCGATTTGCGCGCCGCTGATTTTCTGGTCGGCGATTGCGCCCGAGAGTGTCCCCATCGATTTGTTTCGCGTTGACGCGCTCTCATCACTCGAGCACGTCATGATCTTTGCCAAAGCGGCGTTGGTGGGTGCTTCGTGGACATTCGCCTTTTTTGCACTCAAACACCTGCCGCTTTCGATCGCGGCGCCGATTCGCGCGACCAGTCCTTTCTGGACCATTCTGATTGCGATTCCATTTTTGGGTGAACGGCCCGATGGGATGCAGTGGGTAGGGATGGCAATCACGCTCGTTGGTTTTTGGATGTTCTCGATCGTTGGCAGTCGCGAGGGGATTCGGTTTACCCGCAATCGTTGGGTGGGATGCATGATCATCGCGACGCTATTGGGCGCGATGAGTGGGATCTATGACAAAATCTTGATGCAAAACATGGCGATGCGTCCGACGAACGTACAAGCATGGTTTGCTGTTTACCTGGTGCCGGTGATGATGCCTCTGGCGCTGCGTTGGTATCTGCGTGACCGGCGACGTAATCCATTTCATTGGCGGCGGGTGATATTGACGGTCAGTCCATTGTTATTGATCGCTGACATGCTTTACTTCACGGCGATTGCTGACCCCGAATCGATGATCTCGATCATCTCCACGGTTCGCCGCTGCAGTGTGGTGATCGCCTTTGCGGTGGGGATCAAGGTATTTGGCGAGGCGAATTTTTGGCCCAAGGCGTACTGCATCCTTGCGATTGCCTTGGGGGTGTTGCTGTTAACGATGCAATCGGGGTGAAAATCGTCCTGGCGAGCATTTGCGACGCGTTTTTGTTGTGCTGTTCAGGCCTGCTAAATCCGGTATTCTATGGAGTCACGCAAATGGCCTTGGCAACGGGATGGCCACGAGCAGTTTGCTCCAAATTCGTCACGTTCAGCGAGCTGGTGAGCGGCAAGAAGCTGTCACTGATTATCTATGAGCGAGATCCTTCTCTACTACAAGCGACCCGACCCGACGACATGGGTTTACATGTCGTCGTTTTTAACCATTGGCTTGTACTTTGTTTTCCACCGCTTCTGGAGCGTGCGGAATTTGGACATCGCCTTGCTGATCCTGATGGCACCAGGATTGCTGATGGTTCACGAAGGCCGTCGTCGGCAATTGCGGGAGTTGGAATCCGAGGCGATTGCGGCGGGGTTGATGGAAGATGTCCGGCCGCCCGGCTACGACCGACAAAGCGGAGCCGATTGGCCGCCGGCCGACTACACGCTCGTGACGACCCAAGTCGTCCAGGGTGACTTAGAAAACCCAGAAGACTCAGAAAACCCAGAAGACACAGGTGATTCGGGGGACGTCTCCGCGGGCGACACGGAGGACAGCGGGGCTGCACCGGCAGAGAACCCGTCCGAATCTCCTGCGTCTTCGCAGTCGAAACCAACGGGATCTTCGACCGGCGCCGTGGATTCGGATGACGTTGTCACCAGGGTTCAGCCCAATTCCGAAACCGTTTCAGAGCCCAAACGCGACCCCGAAGCGATGCCAATTGATTTGGACGCGGTGGATGCCGGCAAGACCGACCGCAACCAATACGCAGTCACGTCGCAAGAATACTACTCCGCGCGAGCGCTCCAGCGGGCCGGGTTTATTTATCTGTTCGTAATTCAATCACTGATTTTGCTTCGACTGTTAATGGATCCGCTGATGGTGCGTCGTCCGTTGTTGGATCCGAACCTCACCACGGGTGGCTTGTATTTCATCAGCATTTCGTTGTTCATCTTTATGATGGGCAACGTTGTGACCAGTACGCCGCGCATCCAAGTGATGCAGGGGCCGCAGCTGGGACCTGGCTACGCTTTGATGCATCGATTGCCGACGATCACAACGCGTCCTGTCAGCGATGCATTGGCTGGTGCGGAACCGATGGTGCAGCCCGATTTGGATCCGTCGCAACAGCGATGGACGATGATCGCCAAGGTGCTGGCGATTTTGGCACACCTGGCGATCGTCACTGGGATCGTGATGATTGGCAATCGACATTTCGGCAACCTACGCGCCGGGGTGGGCGCCGCGACGTTGTATTTGATGCTGCCGTACACCGCGCAGATGACTGGACGGGTCGATCATGCGCTGCCCGCTGCGCTGCTGTTGTGGGCGATCTTTATGTACCGCAAACCCATGGTGTCGGGCATCTTACTGGGGTTGGCCGCAGGACTGGTGTACTACCCGTTGTTTTTGCTGCCGCTGTGGTGCAGTTTTTATTGGCGTCGTGGCGTGCGGCGATTCAGCGTTGGGGTGGTGGCGACACTGACGGTGTTGATGCTGTTGTTATCGATTGGCGGCACCGAGAGTTTCGTTGATCACCTGCGGCTAATGTTTGGAGTGCGTCGGCCGATCATGGATCCCAGCGGCGTTTGGGGGCTTGGATGGAGTCCGATTTGGCGATTGCCGGTGATTGTTGGGTTTGTGATCCTGTGCGTGTTCTTTGCCTTTTGGCCATCCCCCAAGAATCTGGGGACGCTGATCAGTTGTTCGGCTGCGGTGATGACGGCTGCCCAGTTTTGGCACGGCTATGGCGGCGGTTTGTACATCGCATGGTTCTTGCCGTTGTTGTTGCTGACGATTTTCCGCCCCAACTTGCAAGATCGTGTTGCCCTCAAGGTGGTCGAAGCGAGTAAGGGTGCGTCCCGTCGGCAACAGCTGGAGGCAAAGCCAGCTTGACCGCGACCGATCCACATCAATCCGCAGCGATCGGCGACGCGAGCGAAGCGTTGCAGCAATACCGCGCGCACTTAGATTCGATCGAAGCAAAACGTGACGAGTTAAAGGCGACCGATGCGAAGTACGGCACGATCCGCGTGGTGCTGTTTTTCCTGGCGTTGATGATCGCGCTGTTTTGGGCGTTCGCCGATGTTGGATCGTCGATGGGCTATGTGGCGTTCGCCGCGTTCGCGGGTTTCTTTGTCGCGGTCGTACTGAACGAACCGATCCGGGATCAAATCGATCAGTTGCAACGGTCCACCGCGGTCGTACGTCGACTCATCGCCCGCTTGCAACGCGACTGGGATCGTTTGGCAACGCCGCAGTTGACCGAGCGGCTCGAATCGGTCCAGCTGCCCGAACATCAACAAGCGGTGGCCGACGATTTGGATCTACTGGGTCGTGCATCACTGTTCCACTTGATATCGATGGCGGCGACGATGCCGGGCATCCGAACGCTCGCCCATTGGTTGGCCGATCAAGCCGATGCCACTGCCGCTACCGAACGAGCCACAGCGATTGAGGCGCTGGCGCCGCGCCGTGAGCAGCGGATGCGGTTCTATGCACTGGCACGCGAAGTCGGGCAGAGTACGGGTGATCCCGACCAATTCGTCGATTGGGCTTCGCGAGAGCGTTGGCTGGATACACGGCGATGGTTGCTCACTTGGGCGAACGTGTCGGCAGTAGTTTCGGTTGCACTGGTGATCGGTCTGCTGGGTAGCGCGTTGGGCGTTTTACCCGCTGTGCTGGTGAAACCGAGCGGCATTGGGCTGATCGCACTAGCTGGTTTTAATTTGATCTTGACCAGCGCGATGCTCGGTCCTGCGCATCAAATTTTTTCGATCGCGATGGCCAATCGGCAGGCGGTGGGTAATTATCAGGAACTGTTTGCGGCGGCCGAGTGGTTGCCCGAGCAGAACGGTGCAGGCGATGGGTGCCTTTCGCGGATTCGACGCGAGATCCTGACCGATGAACGATCGGCAAGCCGCGGGATGGTGGAGATGCAGCGAGTCGCTACCGCTGGTGGTTTGCGTCAGTCCGCCGCGACGTTCCTGCTTTATTTGCCACTGCAAGCATTCGGGCTCTGGGACGTTCGCGTCTTGCGCTCGTTGGAACATTGGCAGGGTGAGTACGGTCCGCACGTCGCGGATTGGTTCGCAGCACTTGGTGAACTGGAGGCGTTGTTGTCACTAGCAGCATTGCGTGACGAGTATCCGCAGTGGACGACGCCGATCTGGAAAGAACTACCCAGCGAACAGATCGTCAAAGCGACTGCGATTGGTCATCCACTGTTGTCCGATTCGGCGCGTGTGTGCAACGACGTATCGGTCGGTCCGCCGGGCACGATTTTGCTGGTTACCGGCAGCAATATGTCGGGCAAGAGCACGATGTTACGCAGTATTGGGCTGAATGTGGCGTTGGCTGGCACCGGCGCACCGGTCTGTGCGGCACACTTTGAACTCCCATCGGTCGAACTGGCCACCAGCATTCGTGTTCGTGATAATCTGAGCGAAGGGGTATCGTTTTACATGGCTGAGTTGCAGCGGCTCAAAAGCGTTGTCGATCAGGCACGTCACTTGGCGGTGGTTCCCGATCGCGTCGTTTTGTTTTTGTTGGACGAAATTTTGCAAGGAACCAACAGTCGCGAGCGCCAGATTGCGGTCGTGCAGGTGCTCCAGCACCTCATGGATTCGCATGCGATTGGCGCTATCAGCACGCATGATTTGGAATTGGCCGACGAACCAGAGCTACAATCAATCGCCACAGCAGTTCATTTTCGCGAAACCATCCGTCCGGACGCCGAAGGCAACGAACAGATGACATTCGACTACAAGATGCGTCATGGTGTGTCGCCCACGACCAACGCGTTGCGATTGTTGGAAATGGTGGGACTGAAGCACGAGCGGCAACATTAGAATTTTCCACGATCGGTCACCGAGCTGAATGGCTGGAATCGGGTTCGTTGGGAATCGGGCTCGCTGGAATCTGGCTCGATGGGAATTGGCACACGAATCACCAGGTAATCACTCGATGGATCCGCATCCGTATGGTTGGATGAGTCTATTGCCGCCGATCATTGCGATCGTCTTAGCGATCGTGACACGGCGGGCGGTGGTGTCGTTGCTGCTGGGGATTTTCGTGGGCGCCCTCGTGACGACTCATGGCAATCTACCACTGGCGATTCACGATTTTTTCGAAGTCCATTTGTGGCCCACGCTGATCGATCCCGGCAAGCTTCGTGTTTTTGCGTTTACGCTATTGATGGGAGCGATGGTCGGTGTGATCTCGCGAGGCGGGGGCATGCAGGGACTGATTCACAAAATCTCGCCGTTTGCCAAGACGCGACGGGGCGGCCAGCTGACGACGTGGGTCTTGGGTTGGGTGATTTTTTTTGATGATTACGCAAATACGATTTTGTTGGGCAGCACCCTGCGTTCGCTGTGCGATCGACTGAATATTTCGCGCGAAAAATTGGCTTACATGGTCGATTCAACCGCGGCACCGATCGCCAGTGTGGCGTTGTTGTCGACTTGGATTGCCGTGGAGATCGATTACATCGAAGACGGTTTAGGGCAGGTTGGTCATGCGGGGTCGGTCAACGCAATGAGCCTGTTCGTGGCTAGCATCCCTTATCGGTTTTACGTCGTCGGCGCGCTGCTATTTGTTCCCATGGTCGCGATCTTGGGACGCGAGTTTGGACCGATGCTCCGAGCCGAACAGGAATGTCGACGTCAAGGTGATCGTGACACGCGTCGGCAAGTCACGTCGTCGCAGGCAACCTTGGAAACAGAGTACGCCGCGATCGATCCGCATCGAGCGAGATGGTACAACGCGGCGGTGCCGATTCTGATCACGTTGGCTGTCGTGATCTGGCTGCTGTACATCACCGGTCGAGCGTCGTTGCTGGCCGATGGTGTGACCGATGGTGCGGGATTGCAAGACATTATCGGTGCCGCAGACTCCAGTTTGGCTCTGCAGTACGGATCTTTGGCCGGTTTGATCGCGGCCGGCATGCTGTGTTGGACGCAGCGGTTACTTGACATGCGTCAGATCATGCATGCGGCTGCGCAGGGAGCGCAGGTCGTACTGCCGGCACTGGTGATTTTGTGGTCCGCGTCAACGCTGTCGCGACTGACCGGCAGCAAATCGGTCGAAGGGCAATCACCGACCGTCTCGTTTGAGTATCAGGATCACCGGTTATCGACCGGTGACTATTTGGCAGCGATGTTGCTGCCCAGCGCATCGGGGTCGGCCGACGAAGGTGTCGCATCGCAATCTTTGACAATCAAACTGCTGCCCACTGTGATTTTTGTGCTGGCCGCCGTGCTTTCGTTTGCTACCGGTACCAGTTTTGGAACCATGGGAATTCTGATGCCCATGGTCGTTGCGTTCGGGTGCCGATACTTAATCGATCAGACCGGTGCGATAGATCCGGGCGATCCGTTGCTGCTAACGTCAATTGCCAGCGTGTTGTCGGGTGCTGTCTTTGGGGACCATTGTTCGCCCATCTCCGATACCACGGTTCTGTCGTCTCAGGCATCGGCTTGTGATCACATGGCGCATGTTTTGACGCAGATCCCGTATGCCTTGCTGGTTGGCGGCGTCGCAATTTTGTTGGGAACGCTGCCGATCGGCTGGGGCGTGTCTGTCTGGCTGCTGCTACCGTTGCAAGTGCTTGCGTTGCTGACATTTCTGCGTCTGGTGGGACGCAAGGTCGATGCGTGAGGTGATCGCGACTGCCGCGATT
>JABDKS010000295.1 GCA_013002105.1 Pirellulaceae bacterium
AGTTCTTTCTCAATGCCGAAGCACTGTCGTTTCGGATCACGGGCAATGCCGAAGGTGGCGGTGGCACGATGCAGGAAAAGGTGACTGATTCACCCAACGCCAACGATGCCTTCGCAGAAGCCAGTGACGACGAAGCACCGTTCTAGTGCCACAACCGGTAATTGACCTTGATCAATGCAAGGTGGTTTTTACTAGCTCGACGCGCAAGCGAGTGGGTTTTATCAGGGATTCACTCGCTTGCGCGTCGAGCTTGTATCAAAGGTCAATTCCTGGTTTCAGTACTAGGTCTGGCGGACTGACTGCTGCGTTGTTTGACGCTCGGATACAGCTGTGGCGCATCGTTTGTTGCACAGGTTTCATGCTGACCCCGACAAAGAGAATCCTTCGTCAGGGTCATTGCATGAAACTGTCTAGTCGACCTAGACAGCAGACTTCATCGGAGAGCTGACCGCCTAGAGGGCTGGTGCTGTTCCGTTTCGCACAGCTGGATCGAGGTCAAAGCGATCAAGGTTCATCACCTTGTTCCAAGCCGCGACGAAGTCATGGACGAACTTCTGCTTTGAGTCTTCGCTGGCATAGACTTCCGCAATGGCTCGCAGTTGCGAATTGGATCCGAACACCAGATCGACCGCCGTGCCTTTCCATTTGACATCTCCCGTCTCCCGGTCGAGTCCCTCGAAAAAGTGATCGCAAACAGGGGATTTTTGCCAGACCGTACCCATGTCCAGCAAGTTGACAAAGAAGTCGTTGGTCAGCGTCCCAGGTCGAGTTGTGAGAACACCCAATTTCATATTGTCGGTGTTGGCGTTCAGGACCCGCATGCCGCCAATCAGCGCGGTCATCTCGGGCGCGGTCAGCGTCAGCAGATTGGCTCGATCAACCAACAACTCCGCTGGGGGCCGGTCCAGCTTGTGTCCGAAATAATTGCGGAAACCGTCGGCGGTCGGCTCGAGCACTGCGAATGCCTCGACGTCGGTTTGCTCGGGCGACGCATCGGTACGACCCGGCGAGAACGGCACTGTCACATCGTGCCCGCCGTCCTTGGCAGCCTGTTCAACCGCTGCACACCCACCCAGAACGATCAAGTCTGCAAGCGACACCTTCTTGTCGCCGGATTGCGAAGCGTTGAAATCCTGCTGGATCTTTTCAAGAGTCGGCAACACCTTGGCAAGTTCCGCTGGCGCGTTGACCTCCCAGTCTTTCTGCGGTGCCAGGCGAATACGTGCTCCGTTGGCACCGCCACGTTTGTCACTGCCGCGGAACGTCGATGCCGATGCCCAAGCGGTCTCGACCAATTGCGAAGTGGATAGTCCCGATGCGAGCAATTTGCTTTTGAGGGCAGCGATATCGGACTCGTCAATCAAGGGATGATCGGCGTCGGGGACAGGGTCCTGCCACAACTGCGGCTCGGCAACCAGCGGACCAAGACATCGCGATACTGGTCCCATGTCACGGTGAGTCAGCTTGTACCAGGCCTTGGCAAAAGCTGTTTCAAACTCTTTGGGGTTCTCGTGGAATCGCTTGGAAATGGGTCCATAGATCGGGTCCATCCGCAACGCCAAGTCGGTCGTGTACATGATCGGCGGGTGGGACTTCGCCGGATCATGAGCATCCGGGACCGTTCCTTCGCCTTCACCGTCGCTGGGCTCCCAGAGCTGTGCCCCGGCGGGGCTCTTGGTCAGTTCCCACTCGTAGCCGAACAGGTTGTCAAAATATCCGTTGGACCACTGCGTCGGCGTCGTATTCCAAGCGCCTTCCAAACCGCTGGTGATCGTGTCCCCGCCCTTTCCGCTACCAAATTTGTTTTTCCAACCCAGGCCTTGTTCTTCGATACTGGCTGCTTCGGGGGCAGCACCCACATTCTCCGCTGGGCCCGCACCGTGACCTTTACCGAAGGTGTGTCCACCGGCAATCAACGCCACGGTCTCTTCGTCGTTCATCGCCATCCGGCCAAATGTTTCGCGGATGTCTTTGGCGGCGGCCAGCGGATCGGGATTGCCGTTGGGTCCTTCCGGGTTCACGTAGATCAATCCCATCTGAACGGCGGCAAGCGGATTCTCAAGCATGCGATCGCCCGTGTAGCGTTTGTCACCCAACCATTCGCTCTCGGGTCCCCAATAGATGTCTTCTTGCGGTTCCCAGACATCGGCGCGACCGCCCGCGAAACCAATTGTCTTGAGTCCCATCGTTTCCAGCGAGCGGTTACCGGCGAAAACCATCAAGTCGGCCCACGAAATCTTGGCACCATACTTTTGCTTGATCGGCCAGAGCAACCGGCGGGCTTTGTCCAGGTTGCCGTTGTCGGGCCAACTGTTCAGGGGAGCAAAACGTTGTGTGCCGTAGCCAGCACCGCCGCGACCGTCGGCGACACGATAGGTTCCGGCACTGTGCCAAGCCATTCGTATGAACAGCGGTCCGTAGTTGCCGTAATCGGCCGGCCACCAGTCTTGCGACGACGTCAGCAGCGCGTCGACATCCTTGGTCAAAGCATCAAGGTCTAGTTTCTTGAACTCTTGGGCGTAATCAAAATCCGCTCCCATCGGATTCCCCTTGAGGGAATTTTGATGGAGGATTTTGAGGTTCAGCTGGTTCGGCCACCAATTCCCATTGGAGTAAGACCCAGCCGCGGTGGCCCTGGCACTTGGGTCCGGGATCGCGCCCATCACCGGACACTTGTTACTGATCTGAGCGTTGTCTGCTGTCAAACTTGCGCTGGGCGAGTCCTGGGCGAACAAAGAGTTTGCAATGCAGAGCACCGCGAAGCTCGCCATTACACGAGCAAAGTGATGGGTCGAGGTCATGATCTATCCTGGGACGGGGTTGAAATTTGATTTCTGCGATGCAGGCGAACCAAGCTGTTCCGCCACATTATGGCGGACTGGGAAGCCAAGGGACGATCGTTTATTGGACTTTAGCTATTTGAGCCAAAGCATTGTGCTGATGATGCCCCCCGACTTCGTGGCTGGAAACAGATGTCATGGCTCGAAATACATGGCTTGAAACGATGGCAATCCTGTAGGAGACAACGCTGGTCTGGAACCGGGGCCTAAAGCGGAAGTGGCCGATTTTTGCCGATACTTTCTCGATCCCCCCTCGTTCCATCTGTATCAAGTCATTTCTGTCAGTTCCAGCTTTGAGGAACAAGATGCAACACATCTACGTGAACTGCGAATCGGGACATCGGATCAAGGCCGGTTCGAGCTTGCGGGGCAAGACGTTGCCATGTCCCAAGTGTCGCAAACCCGTCGTCATTGCCGAGGCAACCGATCCGCTTTCGGACACCGGCGTGATGCGAATTTTGGGCGATGCATCGCCGCTCCCGCGGGCCCCCCTGCCGATGCGAATGCAGCTTCGTCCTTGCCCGCAGTGTGAATGCGACGTACGCAAGGATGCCCCGATTTGTCAACATTGCCGTAGTTATATCGGTGCTTCGACCGATTACACTAAACGGCAGCAAGATCAACGCAGTACGTTTTGAAGCTGCAGTGAAATCAGTTGCCGTGAAATCAGATGCAGTACGATAAGTTACGGCTTGGTAAGCGGAATCGGCTATGATCATGATTCTCTTGCTTTTGGAGTTTGAACGTTGTCGGCATCACCCACCGAATTTTTGACCACTGAATGTCCTAATGGCCACCGCGTTCGCGGCGATGTCGGGTGGGTCAATCGCGATGTCCGGTGTCCCCATTGCGACGCCGAATTTACATTCAAGCGGCCAGATGACACTGCCGCTGTGGTCGTTGCACCCGATGGCTCCAAAATGAAAACCCGATCGTCCGTCAGCGATACCGGCGTGATGCGGATCTTGGGAGACTTCGCCAGCGCGGGGGAATTGGACGACGGCACCACGCGGCAGTGTTCCAGTTGCGGTGCGACTTACCCCAGCTACGTGCCCTCGTGCTACAGTTGCAATATCGAACTCGGTGCGCCGGTTCAAAGATCAGACGATTCGGAAAGCATTGACTTTCAAGCCGTCCAACCATTTCCATTCCAAGACGTCGGTGTGCGAAAGGTAATGCGTCCGAGAAAGGAAATCAGCTATCTGGATTTGAATACGACGCGTGACGAAATTCTCCGTCGTGCCAGAACCACGATCCATACTCGCTATCCCGTATGCGATGGATCGCTCGAGGAACTAATCGGCCTCGTCCACATCGAAGACGTCGTGCTTGCCGATGAAACCGAATTTGACATCCAGAAGATCATTCGTCCTCTCGAATTGCTGCCTGAATCAATGCCCGTCAGTGAAGTTTTGGGACAATTACAAAAAAGCGGCGAGCCAATCGCCTTGGTCGTCGACGAATACGGCACGGTCATCGGCATGGTCACGGTGAAAGATGTCCTGCTGAAACTAGACAAGAATACCTGATCCTACCGGCAGGCCTGGCTCGATACACCGCGCATCAACATGCCGCGCATCAACCCGAGTGCGTTAAAATGCGGTGCACCAACAGATCTAGACAGCCGGATCTGGGCAGTAGTCTTTCGGCGACCACGCAAGATTCTCGTCCGCCGTGTTGAGCAGAATAACCGTCGATTTCCAAGCAGCTGCGTCCGATCACATCGCGCGACGCACTGTGGATCGCTCGGGCCGCCAGCCTCGAAAACTGCAGGAACTTTGCCTTCCTTGTTTTCCGTCAAATGTTCCAGTGACCCGGGCGCTCGGTCGACTGAGTTGGACGACGCGACGTCCAAGGACTTGTCATTGGGATTCGCATTTCGTTTTGTGACGGACGCACCTGCTGCGGCAAAGTGGGAGGTGGCATCGGTGTCAGGTCGTCGTAATCGGGTGACCGCATCGGTGGAGTCGATGGGTCTTGACCGGGCAACCCTTGGTATTGGCTCGATGGTCCCCATGGTTGTCGACCGGATGGCTGATCTTGTGCTTGACCGTGTCCATGATCGTGATTGCAGCGACCGTTGTGTCGGCGTCCGTGATCGGATTGCTGCAAGTCGCTCCGTGAGCGCGGAGCACCCCAGGGACTTTGATAGGCATATGCATCGGGGGACTGCATCATGCGTCGGTCATACTCGCGACTGCGGTTAAACCGCGCTGAATCATAGGGCTGTTGACGAAAGGAATCTGATGATCGCGGACCTGTCCCGCCATAGTCGAGCGATCGCGGATCGACGTGACCGCCTGCGAAACCACCGTACTGCCGCGGCGGAATGTTGAAACGATTGTCGTATTGCTGTGCACTGTGTCCCCCTTGGAACGCACCTCTGCACTCTGGACCGCAAACATGTTGGGCCGAAACGTGTGTCGCCGCCATCAATAATCCGCAACTAAGCAAAAGTCGAACCGGCATTCGTTCTCTCCAAATGGGAAGTCGTTGTCGCTGAGCGGCAGACCGAGAACCGGCAACCGCACGATCAAATCGCACTGAATGGGGTACCCAATAATAGAGCGGAAGTGTTTATTGCCAGGCTAAGTTGCCAAACACTTTCTGGTGCCCGTGAAGTGGAATCCGTTCAAGCGATCGGATTGTTTGTACGTTGGCGATCGAAGTCAACGCGACGACACAGGTAAGCGCAGAAACAGCAAGTGGACTTTCATCGTGCAACGCGCCGTGAAACCGATAGCGATCATCAACCCACCGCAAACAACGCGGAGCCGATGCCGTGTTCGTGACCGACAAAATATCTGGCCGAATAATCGCTTGCTTGCGGGACTCGTCAATTTCGCTGGTCTTGTAACGGATACTGCTAACTCCGACAGATGCAACAACGTCGCGGGGCAGGTCAGCAGCCAGTGAACTTGCGCCGCTTGGCCAAACGTCGCGTTTCTCTATCGCAGTGCCGTCATCGAGCGACCGGTTGATTGAATGAGAAAGAAGCAGCGGCCGATAACGCATGCCGACCACGAATTCTTTGGTGGATTATGCAAGTGCGATCTGGCATTGCGCGAAACACACTGACCGGTTGCAAGGATGATGCGTTAATACAAGTCGAGCGTCACAAGCCGGCCACGCCGAACAGTCGCCCGACGACAGCAGTGGCGGCCATTGCAAGAATGCCCCAGAACGTCACGCGAATGGCACCGACATGCATTTTGGATCCGCCGATCCAAGACGACGCAGCTCCCAACACAGCCAAGAGTAGAACCGTGACTGCGGAGACTAGCCCAACGAGACCGGCGGCCGGACTGATGAGTACGACACAGATGGGTACGACTGCACCGACAGCAAAACTTGCTGCCGAGGCCAGTGCGGCCTGAATCGGGCGAGCGGTGATCGTTTCGGAAATACCAATTTCATCACGGGCATGCGTGGCCAGAACGTCGTGCTCGGTCAGTTGGACGGCAACCTGCTCGGCAAGGTGCACATCCAGTCCTCGCCGAACATAGATTTGCGTCAGTTCGTCAAGCTCGCGTTGCGGATGCTCCGTCAATTCTTGACGCTCTCGGTCCAGGTCGGCCGATTCCGTGTCGGCTTGCGAACTGACCGAAACATATTCACCCGCCGCCATCGACATCGCACCAGCAACCATCCCTGCCACGCCCGCCAATACCACACTCGATCGAGAAGCATCCGCGGCGGCAACACCGACAATCAAGCTGGCAGTAGAGACGATGCCGTCATTTGCTCCCAAAACGGCCGCGCGTAACCAACCCACACGATCGACACGGTGGTGTTCGACATGCCAATGCGGACCCATCGCCGGCGTTTCATTCATGTTGTTTTTTGATCGGGGGAACGTATCGCGACAAGAATCGCCACGGGCATCGTAAATAGATCGAACCGTTCGTTTTGAACCAATTCAAATCCTACGGCGTCAACCATCGTCTCGGCGTCGATCGGCTGGCAATCCACGATGTGTGGAAAATGAGTGTGCATCCATTTGTACGTTTTCTCCAGCGCGCTTTCTGTTTCGCTGCCACGCACCGTCGCCATACTCACCACGCCCAAGCGACCCCCAGGCTTCTAAACGCGCCGAATCTCCGAAAGAACTGCTGGCATTTGCTCGACCGGAAACAGCTCCAACGTCAAGCTCAGTGTGACGACATTGATGCTCGTATCTCTACTTGGCAGCGGCTGGATTGGATGACGGGACGTTGCTCGCAACTCGGTTGTGTACGGAACAAAAATCGAACTCGCCAACGACGAATTAGACCTCGCAGCAAGCCAACGTACAAGCAATCGCGGTGAATTCGGCTGGCCGGAGTATTTTCCAATAACGACATCGCTGGAATCCACTTATGAAATTGTTTGCGTTGAAGCTTAGAACAAACTCATCTGCCCACTGCGATCAGTCGGTGGCGTAAACAAGTCGCAATTCAGGGGTTCGGACTCGATCGCCAATGCGTACTTTTTTGCAAAAGTGCGAAACAGATCATGGATCGAATCGGCGCGTTGGCCGCTGCCACGCATGCGGCGGCCAAACTGGGTGTCGTTCATTTCGCCCGCTCGAACTTCGCGGACCTTGGCCAAGACTTTCGCTTCGGCCTCAGGTCGGACACGTGACAACCACTGACCGAATACCGGCTCCACGGCTCCGGGTAGTCGCAACATCACATAGCCCGCCGTGGTCGCTCCCGCGTCAGCAGCACGGTCGAGCAAAGTCGGAATTTCGTGATCATTCAGGCCAGGAATCACCGGCGCCGTCATGATCCGCACCGGCACGCCGGCATCGGATAATGTCTTGATCGCGCGAAAACGGGCTTCGGGCGAACTGGTTCGTGGCTCCATCACGCGAGCCAATTGCGCGTCAAGCGTCGTGATGCTGATCGCAACATGGACCAACTGGTCCCGCGCCATCGCGGCAAGCAAATCGATGTCGCGCTCTATCAGCGCATTTTTCGTGATCACGCTGATGGGGTGTTTGCATTGTGCCATCAACTGCAAGATACCGCGTGTGATTTCTTTCTCTTTCTCGATCGGCTGATAAGGATCGGTGACACCGGACATCATCATCGACTCAGGCTTCCAACGCGGGCGAGCAAGCCAATCTTTCAAAAGCGAAACCGCTCGTTCTTTGACAATGATCTTTGTCTCGAAATCAAGGCCCGCCGACATCCCTAGGTATTCATGCGACGGACGCGCGTAGCAATAACTGCAACCGTGTTCGCAGCCGCGATAGGGATTGATCGAATAGCGGAACGGAATGTCCGGGCTGTTATTCTCGCTAACGATCGACTGCGACTGGTCGACCAGGAACTCTGTCTTGGGACGCAAGGGATCGTCGGCGAACGTTGGATCCGGTGCATCGAGTTCAACATGTACCGGATCGAACCGATTGGCCGCTTGGCTCTGCGCTCCACGGCCTCGAACCGGTTGATTCATTCTTTTTCTCTATCAGAGTGTGCTTGTGTGGACACGCACCAAATCGAAATTCGCTGATCGTCTATTCTTTGGCCAGATGTTTCGCTAATTCTTCGACGCTCAGCCGGACATCGTTGTTCAGATCGGCGGTCGCAAGTTTGCGTTTGCTCAGTTGCCCGCTGCCGTCGGGGTACTCGTGCGGCTCCATAAAAGTCGATCGGTCTCGGTCGAATCGAACCATCAATCGTTTGGCCTCGGCAAGGTCTGTGTCATCAAAACCTTTCTGTTCTCGTTCCGATGCGATGGTCGATTGAATTTCCGCCAAGGTCACGAAGCCATCCGAATCGGCGTCGTACTGCTCGAAGGTCTTCGCTTGGGTGTCACCGAGCCCAAAGATTCCCATGGTCATCTCTTTTTCGTCAATCTTCCCGTCACGATTGTGATCCGCCATTGCGATCAACTGCTTCGCTTTGACCGCATCGGATTTGCTCAACCCCGTCTCGCGGCGGTGTTTGGAGAACAAAATCGCTAACTCTGTTTGTGACAATTTTCCGTCGCCGTCGTCGTCATGTTGTTTCGCCTCGCGCGGCAGCTGAGCCGCAACCCATTCGTCCGCATTTAATTGGAAATCCTTGTCCGTGTCAAAACGCTTGATCGTGTTGACCGAACTCATATTGTCGACCGCTTCGATACCGAGTTCACGACGCAGCCCACGTTTGAACGCCAAGTCTCTAGCAACTTCGAACAACGTGATAATTCCATTGTCGTTTTTGTCGTAATCTTCAGGACGCGTCGGCCAGCCTTTGGCAATTTCGGCTGGGTCGATCTGGCCGTTGCGATTATCGTCTCGCCGTCGAATCATTGCTTGGGCATTATTGATATCGAACTGCGTGATGCCAAACTCGGCTCGCGCCGTGGCCCGCTGCAGAGCAACCTCCAGGTGTGTCAGCTTCGCATCCTTGTTGATGTCGAACTTTTTATAATCCTTGTGCCACGACAACTTCTTTCGTTCCTGCGAGTCGATGAATCCGTCGTCATCGAGATCAAAGATCGTCATCATTCGCGACGCTTCAAAAATATCTCGGTTGATTAGAATCAGCGAAGTGATCTCGATATCCTCGGTCGCCTCCTGCGACTTCACGGACGACACGCTGCATGTGATTGCCAGAGAGGTCGCCACGATCAAACTGCTTTTACGAATCCACATTCTTTCTATTCCAATTGACCTTTGTCCGCACCGGTTTGGTGTGTGACTGAGTTGCTGTGGCCACGGGCACAGTATCGCGTACCGGGGCACTATTTTGCACGATGATCAAGCCGTTGTGGGTCACGAACTCGATCGCGAGATAACTTTTCCCTTCGAACAGGCATGCCGGGAGGGCTGGCGCTGACCGCACACTGATCGATAACCCATTGATCGCTTGAAAACGGCCACGGGTTGTTGATGGCGTCTTTTGGAATTCTATTTCCAAATGCCGGCATCGATCAGTTGTTGCGTGACTTTGCCGGACCAATCTTTGTTGGCTGCAGGAGATGCCGGGCTCGGGTGGAGGATCCGGCTGAGTTTGGCGGTGCCGGCACCAGCGTTGATTGCGCGCTGCAGGCATTTTTCTGCGTAGACGCCGACGCCAACAAGATGTTTGGGCTGAAGCGTTGCGAGCACTGTCTGTAAATGACGGTCGCAGGCGGCATCGAGCTGTTCGCGTTCGGCCGCGGGCAATTTGTCGGGCGTACGGTTTCGCGCCGACGATTCCATAAAAACCAACGGGCAGTAATTGACCACGAACTGCTTGGCAAAGAATCTCTTGCGCGTCTTGTACTTTTCGCGAAAGAGGCCCCACAAACGCCGACCACTCACTTCGCTGCGCGGGCACGCAAATCCTTGAACGGGTCGCTTTTCGTGTTCATTGTCGGGTCGATCAACGGGCATTTCGATCCCTAAAAACTCGCGCACCGCCGCGATCTCGCCAAAAGGGACTCCGGTTTGCGCCATGCCCCAGGGTCCAGGATTCATCCCTAAAAATATGACGTCGGCGCCCTCGTCGGTGACCTGTGACAAATAGGCCTGATGGGCCGACCATGCGTATCGCAAAGGATTGTAAACATGCGTGACGGGCTGAGCGAACGACAATGCATCGACGTCATCGGCCAATCGTTTGGCCGCTTTAATCAACTGCGATGCAATGGCACTCGGCTTGGTCGATACGGTCGTCTTGCTCACGAAGGATCCCCGGGTGCAAAACGGTCCGTTGGACCGCCAGGTTCGCCTCGTGAATGATCGGATGAGATTTGTGTGGGATCGGGAAACGACGTTTCGCCCGTTCGTTTCGAATCGGCGACGGCACCGGGCAAGTCCAGCGGTGTCGACGTCTGCATTTCGGATATCGCTGCTGTCGACTGGGAGGTTTTCGATCCGGACTGTTCAGCAAAACTCAACGTGCGGTGACGATTGAGCACCATGATCTTTTGCCAAATTTTGCGGCTCAGACCCGTGCAGAGTTGTTCAATTTCGCCCACCGCGGCGATCACTTCGGGATCGTCGAATTTGTTGATGTACAGAGCCGCGATCTTTCCATTAAGCGACAGCATTTCGGTGCAGTAGTCCAAGTAACGCCCGAGTTGCAGCGGCGACATGCTTTCTTTGGGCGAATGGTTGGTGCTCTGATAATTACCAAACAATCGCTCGGGGTCCTTGGTCAGTTGATGCATGTCAATGATATGCGCGATCGATCGCAATTCGTGAACAGCGGCGAGTGCTTGACCACGTTTGATCCGTCGCTCCAAACTGATCAAAAAATAGATCGCCGCACCGATGAAGATTCCACCACTGGCGGCGGCATCGAATGTTTGGATGAAATTATCCACACTCAAATCTTCGTCTTTGATCCCGATGCTTGTCACACCGTAAATGATGAACCACAAAATCATTCCGAGCAGTAGCAGTGCAAGCAGATAGCCGCTGACACGAATCCAGAGAATGGGACGGCTAATCGTCGCGGATCGCTTGGCCGACAGTCGCGACAACTCGTGCAGTTGGCCGCACAGGTTGCTCAAACCAGAATCGGGAAACCGATCACTGATTCGCTGCTGCAATTTTGCCAACGTCACAATGATTCGCTCGTCACGCAGCAGCAGATTGCCCTCGTGGTCGACTGCGGAATGATCCGACTGGCTGTTCACCTGCGATACCTTTGCGATCAAACGCCCAAATATTCCTCGATAGCTTCGCGAATAATCGTCGCTGATGCGCGCTGACCTGTCCAGCGAAGCAAACTTTCGCCAATCGTTCCGGTCTGTCGTGTTAGTCGTGAGATCGTCGTGTAGCCGCGATCGCGGGCGTCGGTCAATTCGTCATGTCCGTCGGTTAAATCCAATACAAGTGTCGATCCATCGTCTTGGGGCCATTCTGTCGCATCCAGGGGCACGGCCTTTTTGGTTCGATCAGCCAAGACAATGAGGTTGGCAAGTTCGACTGATTCGATCGCCGGCGTCCGCGTCGAAATCATCATTTCGTTTTCGGATTTCAATGCGTCGGGGAACAAATCACTGCGGGCGCCTAGCCAGAGACCGTCGGTGATCGCCATTTCGCGGTCGGCAAAGTGACTTTGAGTCGTCGCGATCAACCAAGCCGCCTGGGCATCGAATCCGACTAATTTTTCGGGTGACTGGGGATCGCGAAACAGACAGTTAATTGGTTTGCAGCGATCGTCGCTTGAATTTTGCCCGTCAGCGGAATCTGACGCGCCGCTATCGTTTTGATTGTCACACCATTGGCCCACGTCCGATGCGAGCGCATCATCGACCAAGACACCGTGGAAACCCAATACTTGTAGGCCATCCAGGGCCGCGACGAGCCGATCGGGGGGAACATCGAATGAGGTGACGCGGTAGTCCAACTGCAGCGATTCCAGCGCACACTCTATCGCGAACTGGGATGGGTTTCCTGCGATCGGATGGCCGATCACGGCGATCAGTGGCTCAGTGTGTCCGTCCATGTTCTCGATTCGGTCTTGTCCGACACGCGTACTTGGGAGAATCCGGCAGGGTCAAAATTGGTTTGGTTGCCAGTATTCTGCCCACTGGACCGAGAAAGACAAGCGACGGAATCTTTCCCTTTGCCGCCAATGGCGGCGCGCCTGAGAAAATCAGTTTCGCAGCCTCATTTGATCGGGCGACCAACGGCGACACGCTCGGTCACGTTTTGGGAGGCAATACGATGAATTTCTGGCCGAATGATTCGTAAGTGACGCTCCCAGTGGGGCTCTGTGACTTTGAGCGGCCTACTATTGAGGCGATTTTTGTAGCATCCAAGTCAATGGAGTGCCAATCTGAGAGCGATTTTGACGAATTCATCGTAGGTGTTCACGTATAATCACACCGCGTCGGTCCTGTCCATCGATCGGAGTGGACCCTGACGCGGTATGCCATCATTTTTCGGGAGCAAACCTTGGCAAAAGGCGACCATTTTTTTGTTTGGCGACAACACCTGGGCGTTCCGTTTCAACATCACGGCATCGACATGGGCGATGGTACCGTCATTCATTTTACGGACGGACATGGCGGTGTTGCCGGACCGGGCGTCTCGACAGCGGACTTCGTTGTGATGCAAACCGCGATCACCGTCATCACTCGTGATGGTCGTGACAGAGTACATGTCATCGAACATTCCGGTCGCTTAGAAGTCGATATGATTTTGGAACGGGCGATCAGTAAGGTTGGACGAGAAGGCTACCATCTGTTCTATGACAACTGCGAACACTTTGCGTCGTGGTGCGCCACCGGTGTCGGGCAAAGTCGACAGGTCGACGTGGCGTGCGAGCGGCTGAGCGCGGCGAGCGTGAAGGCGGTTGCCGCTGGAACTGTTCGCGTGGCAGCAAAGCTGGGTGCCAAGCGGGTGATTCGCGGCGCGAATGCTTGGTTGCTGGTTGCCGAAGCGGCTCAATGGGCTACCGAAGCAGGTGGACATCACATTGGTTTGCGCGATCCCAAGCAACGTCGCCACGCGGGCCGCGCTGTCGGCGGCATGACGGCGCTGGGCATTGGCGCGATCGGCGGACCGGCTGGCATTGCCGTCGCCGGAACGATCTGGGTAGTCGGCGAAGTTGCCGGCGAAGCTTCAGGCGGACTTTACCGACGGATGCGATCACAACGTGTGACCGCAGAAGGTTAACGCTGCGAATACGCGTCTGCCGGATACAACAATCGAAACGCACCCATTGTGAATGCGGCGTTGTGCTGTTCTATCGGCGAGCTTGCTGCTCGATCATTTGCATCAGATCCGCGGTCGGTTGATCGAGCGTCATCACTCTGGATGAAGCGGTTGGATTGGTCCGATCACGGACAATCACGATGACTTCGCGATCATCATGGATCGGACGAGGTTGCGGAGCCGATGCGAACTTGACCGGTGCGGTGGCGGAGGCTTGAACGACGGAACCGGGTAGATTCGCGCCCGGTGGGGTTGAATGAGGCAAACTCGCCAGTCGCTCGTGCGGCGGGGCAGGTTGGGGCGTTGTCTGTCGCGGCGCGACGTTACCGGCAATCGCACCAGGTGCCGCGTACAGCTTGGACAAATTGACGCGATCGAGTTGCCACTGAATGCTGCCTGGACCGGTATAAATGCCAACGTCACCTTTATAGTCGGCCGCGTTGCAGACACCGATCAAACGACCTTGATCATCAAACAGTCCACCTCCGCTGCGCCCGTCGACCGGCGCGCCTGAGATTTCGATGTTTGATGCGCCCAAATGACTGTTGTACTTGTCGACTCCCGTGATTCGTGTGTCACGACGTGATGGTTCGTCGCCTCGGTCGCATCCAAAACTAAAAACGCCTTGGCCGTTACGTGGCAGCAAACCTTCGCTCAGTACGGGCACCGGTTGAACGGGGAACCCTGGTCGAATCGCCACTAACGCGATGTCGCGATCATCGGCGTCATAGTCGATCACTTGCCCGAGCACGGTTTTGACTTGACCGCCCACAAACAAATCGACTTCGATTTTTCCTTGCCCCTTGTTCTCGCGAAACAGGTGACCACATGTCAGCACCAACGCTTCTTCGCCGTGGGTGTCAATGATTGTTCCTGTTCCGGCTCCGTAACCGTGACCGTCGTGGACCTTGAGCCGAACGGTTGCGGCACTCGCGCGTTCGATCGCGCTGGCTACCGAGACACTGGGCATCGGCTCGCTGGCGATTGGTTGATTTTGACGGGACACAAAACGCCCGTCGGTCTGAGGTGCAGCGGTGAATGTTTGCTGATGATTTTCTTGCTGAGGTGCCAGTCGTGTTCGCGGCAGTGACGGGCTTTGGGAGAAATCGCTGGGACTGCCGTCGTGCATGATGTCACGGCGCACATTAGCACCGGTCGGGATCAACGGCCCAGACGGATTAACCGCCAAGGCGGCGCGAAGCTTGTCGGCGGTTTGCATGCCGACCAATCGTGTGACTTCGTTGCCACCGGCAACAACAACATAGGTGGGTGTTTGTCGGATTCCGTATCGAATTGCAAGATCCGATTCACGGTCGACGTCGACATGCCGAACCGGCACGCCTTGGCGTTCCAGCTGATCAATGACCGGGTTCATCGCACGGCAGGGACCGCAGCGGGCGGACGAGAAATCGATCAGCACGGCATCAGCGGCGACCGCATCATTTGCAGTCAAAGCGACCAGGGCGAGGAAAAGCGGTGTCATCGAACCCGCGATTCGCCCGAACATTCTATTCTTCACGGTCGTCCCTCCATGGACGAATGGTGTTGAATCAACTCAATCGTGCGTTCGCATCCTGCGAGAGACGATCAATGGGGGCCCTGATTCATCCTTTGAAACAGGGCGACGTCGTGACCGCCGATGGTCGGGAATCGACTCGGCGGCGGCAAGGTCAAACAAACAGGCGTCGTCGAAACTTGAGTCTTTTTTCAGTTTCACGACGAATCGCGTCCGATTTTGTGCCGCCGCGGTGGTTTCGGCCCACGTCGTCGTTTTCGCCGCGGACGATTACAATTCCGCCATCCATGTCAATGTCTTCCCGTTTCACCAACTTCGATGCAAAGATCCTGATGACACGTCGCATTTTGGTCACCAGTGCCCTGCCCTACGCCAATGGCCCGATTCACATCGGTCATTTGGTCGAATACATCCAGACCGACATTTGGGTCCGATTTCAAAAGCTGATCGGAAACCGATGCGTGTATGTCTGTGCCGACGACACCCACGGCACCGCCATCATGATTCGTGCTCGAAAGGAAGGACGTAGTGAAGAAGAGTTGATTGCTGCGATGAGCGAAGAGCATCAACGAGATTTTGCCGGCTTCGAGATTAGCTTTGATCATTACGGCAGCACCAATAGCGACGCCAACGGTGAACTTTGCCGTGAATTTTGGAAATCGCTACGTGAGGCTGACTTGATTGCCGAGCGACCGATCAAACAGCTCTATGACCCCGAGGCCGAGACCTTCCTGGCGGACCGGTTTGTACGTGGCACGTGTCCCAAATGTGGGCGGACCGACCAGCCGGGTGACAACTGCGAGTGCGGTCACACCTACAGCCCAGCCGAACTGATCGATCCCAAAAGCACGCTCAGCGGTTCCACGCCGGAACTGCGCGAAGCGATTCACCTGTTCGTCGTCTTGGACAAGTTGCATGACTTCCTGGCCGAGTGGATCGATCAGAGCGATGCGTTACAAAAAGAAACAGCCAATTATTTAAAAGGTCATTTTCTGGCTGAACGTTTACGCGACTGGGACATCAGCCGTCCTGGCCCGTACTTTGGATTTGAAATCCCTGATTCACCCGGCAACTATTGGTACGTTTGGTTCGATGCCCCGATCGGGTACATCGCCAGTACAAAACAGTGGTGCGATGCCAATGGCGAAGCACTCAGTGATTGGTGGCAAAGCGATGACTGCGAAGTTCACCATTTCATCGGCAAAGACATCACGTACTTCCACACCCTGTTTTGGCCAGGCATGTTAAAAACCGCCGGCTACAGTCTGCCGACCAAAGTTCACATCCACGGTTTTCTGAACGTGGGTCGTGAAAAGATGAGCAAGTCCAAGGGAACGTTGATTTCCGCGGAAACCTACCTGAAACATTCCAGCCCCGAGTACCTGCGTTACTTCTATGCGACCAAGCTGACACCGCGTGTGGAAGACTTGGATTTGAGCCTGGATGAGTTCACCGAAAAGGTCAACAGCGACTTGGTCGGGAAAGTCGTCAACCTGGCCAGCCGCGTCGGCAAGTTCGCAAATAAGACCGGTTTGTCAGCGGAGTATCCCGACGATGGAGGCCTGTTCCAGGCGGCTGCAGACGCCGGCGACGAGATCGCTGCGGCCTACGAGGCGTGTGATTATTCACGAGCGATGCGACAGATCATGGAGCTTGCCGATGCGGCCAATCCGTTTGTCGAACACGCCAAACCGTGGGAGTTGAAAAAAGACGACGCGCGACAAGACGAACTGCGCGACGTCTGTACAGTGGCATTGAATCTGTTCCGACAGCTTGCCATCTACCTGGCGCCCGTGTTGCCGACTCTGGCTCGCCAATGCGGGGATCTGTTGGGTGACGAAATTCAATCTTGGGAGCAAAGTAAAACGCCGTTGGTCGGCACTCCCGTCGCGAAGTTCAAACGAATGATGGACCGAGTTCAAAAAGAGGATTTAGAAAAGATGATCGAAGAGAGCAAAGAAGAAGCGGCGGCCGATGCGGCTGCTGACGCTGCCGCTGACGCCGCGTCTGAATACAACGACAGCGATCAGCCGCTGCAGGACGAACCTTTGGCCGATGAAATTACCATCGACGATTTTGCAAAGGTCGATTTGCGAGTCGCACGCGTCATCGCCGCCGAACACGTCCCCGAAGCCAACAAGCTGTTGAAATTGACGCTCAGTTTGGGCGGTGACGAACGCCGGCAGGTATTTGCCGGTATCAAGGCGGCGTATGAACCGGAGGCACTCGTGGGACGTCTGGTGGTGATGGTCGCCAATTTGCAACCACGCAAAATGCGGTTCGGATTGAGCGAAGGTATGGTGACCGCATCGGGTCCCGGTGGTGCCGACGTATTCATTCTGGGTGTCGACGACGGTGCGCAGCCCGGCCAACGCGTTCACTGACGCGTGACGTCGCGGATAACGATCCGGTGCGATGGGACCAATCGACGCCGCGATTGTCGCATGGCGGCGTGCGACACGCATGATCGGCCGGGACACTCCATGGCTGTGCGTCTGACAGACGTACCGGTTAATCTGTGAGTATGCTGATTACCCTGTGGGAAGACACGGAGCTGACCGGACGACTGCGTCGGGCTGCTCCGGGCGCGGCTTTCCACGCCGATGACCACGACACCGATGACCGCAGCACCGATCGTTGGTCTTCCGTCCGTATCAGCAGCCGTTGTTGCAGGATTACCATTGATGTTTCCGATCAGTTTCCAGTCGTTGCGTCGCCGGATGTTCGACCGCTTGGTGCTGCGACCGTCGCGCGAGCCGATCGATCATGGTTCGCTGGAGCGAGTGGTGTTGCACTGGGGAGCCGACAAACATTTACTCGAGTATTTCGTACAAGCCAATCACGAGGACGACGCGGCGCTGGACCTATTGGTGTTGAAATTTCCAGGTACGGCTGGCCGTGCCGAACGCACCACGCCCTTTCCCGCGCAGATGTTCCCCGATTCACCATCGGAGACCTGGACCTGGAATCCGCCCGGTTATGGTGGCAGCCAGGGCCGTGCCAGTTTGCAACGAATGAAAGACGCTTCGCTGGAGTTCTTTCGCCATGCGATGGATCATGCAAGAGTAAGCGATTCAACCCGGATATGGATCGTCGGCAATAGTCTTGGTTGCGTAACCGCATTACACGTTGCCACCGAAGTCACCAATTGCGATCGTGCTGGGATCTTGCTGCGAAATCCTCCGCCCCTGACCGATGTCGTCAAACACGTCGCACGGCGTTATCCATTGGGGCGATTGATTCATCCGGTAGCAGAAAGTTTAATCGACGAGATGAACGCGACACTGTCGGCCAGCCGTGTCGAGTTGCCGGCGGTGTTCTTGCAGAGTGAACGAGATGAGCTGGTTCTGCCGGCGATGCAGCAAAAGGTCTTCGACGCCTACGCGGGACCCAAGCAGCTCGTGTTACTGGAGGGACTTAGCCATGGTGGCGTGGCTACTGAATATCACGAACCTGTCATTCGTGAAAGTGTTCAATGGTTGTGGGATCAAACACGTGGTGATCAATAAGTCTTATTCGCCGGCTGACATTGTGATTCGTCCGGCTAACATCGATCGGCCAGACGAAGCGGATGCAGCGCAAATCGCCAGAATTTATAATCACTACGTCGTCACCGGCGGAGCGACATTCGACAATGTCCAATGGCCTTCGTCACGAGTCACTGCGTTGATGGAAATCGGATTGCCCGACGCTTTCTATCTGGCGGACTTGGATAATCAGATTTTGGGCTGGGCGTCAGCGCGGCGATTCAGTGACCGGCACGGCTATCTACATGCTTGTGAAACAGCGATTTATCTAGATCCTGACGCGATCGGGCGATCGGTCGCCGATCTGCTTCAGCAACAAATCGAATTTCACTGCCGCGAGCACGGTTTTCATCATGCGGTGGCGAAGATCATCGCGAGCAATCAGCGCAGCCTTGCATTTCACTATCGCCACGGATACGAACTGGTTGGCGTCCAAAAAGAGATCGGGTTTGTCGACAACCAATGGGTCGATGTGGCGATCTTGCAACGAATCTTTGACTGACGGATGCGACAATGCGCGGTATACAAGCACGCAGCGCGAGCAAGTGTGTTTTCCGAGGTTCCGGGGTACTGACACACTTGCTGGCGCTGCGTGCTTGTAAGTTCCTGTACATGACTGTTCCAACCTGATTTACCGATTCAAAACCGGTTTTGGGCTCAGATCGCGCAACTTCAAAGCTTGCGCTTCGGGCTTGTAGAGATCGGCATTTCATCCAGAAAGTGGCGATGTTCAGCTAGTTCGAGTTCGCTCGGGCTTCTCGCAGCATGCTGTTCATTTCGGGAACCACCAATGACGACGGCAACGCGTAAGTGACAACGCGACCGGCTCGTGCGATGTTGATTCCGATCGCACGTCCCTTGGAATCGAGCACGGGACCGCCGCAGTCATCCGGGTCCAGCACGGTGTCGTGCTGCATGACCTGCTCGAATCCATTAAGCCGAACACTCCGAGGCCCGTTGACCTTGGTGTCGTTTTCGGTCTCCTGCAGGATATCCATGTCGCGAATCTGCGCGTTCAGTTCCAACGTGTCACCAGCGCGAACGATCGTCAGTCGCACATTTTCGCCAGGAAACATTCCTCGCAAGGTTTGAATCACGCTCTCGCGGCTCATTTCTTGACGTCCGTTGATTGCGATGATCCGGTCATCTTTTTTGACCCCGGCCCGCTGCGCGCCGCTGTGTGGATAAACGGTTTGTACGGTCGCCATGCCATTGGGATCGTTATCCAACATCACACCCAAGCGTCCCTGATGGGCGACACGCCGCGCACGTACGCTCAACACGCCCAATCCGATGGGCCGCCCGGTACGACCGGGGGTGATCACAAAACTACCGATCGGCAAACTGTCGGTGACGAATTGAATCGGCTGCATGGGCGTCGCCGTTTCGACCTTCAGCAACGCCAAATCACTTGCACGGCGCACCGCTGCAACACGAGCTGGCAACAACCGACCATCCGACAATCGAACGCGGACCGGGTCGCCGGTCAGCTCACTGCGTTTGGTCAAGACATAGCCGTCGGATCCGACGATGGTTCCCAATGCAACCGGTCGTCCGCCGCTGAGAATTTGAGCGACCGAGGGACGTGACTTTTCGGCGATGGGGCGAACCAATGTCGTCATGTCGCCGTTGTCGCGTCGATTTGACGGTGCCAATCCAAGCCGCTGTCGTAGCCACTCCGGCGAGTGGTCGTCTTGCGCAGTTGCCGTCGGCGCGTCGTGCAATATCATCACCGACGCGATCAGTGCAACGGCGATGACGGTCAGCGCGTTCTTCGATAGTTGTCGGCAACCACGATCGGAAAAGTTTTCGCGACCGCGGTTCGTTAATGGCATCTCAATCATCGGCATATCATTTCTCAATCGTCAGCTCGTCCAATCTCGATGGTCAATCGCACGCGTCGGTTTTCGCGGTTGACCCAAACTCCAACGCGCTCGCCCGGCATGGTATCGGCTACCGCCGACTTAAGCGACTGAAAGTCGCTGATCCGCACGTCTCCAAATTGCTCGACGACATCGCCCGGTATCATTCCGCCATCTGCGGCGGGCGAATCCGATCGAACGATTTTGATCTTGGCGACCGGTGAATCGGGTTCGGCGCTGACGCCCAGTACGGGTCGAAAGCCGGGCAAGTATCCCCATGATTCGCGATTGACCAGGCGGTCCCAAGAATAGTCGTAATGATCGATTTGCACATGCAGGTTATCCGCGACATCATTTCCAATGCGGCTGTGCACGGCAATCAACCGACCCGACAAATCAAACATCGGTCCACCACTATCACCGCCGATCAGTGCACAATCGGTAATGATCGCATCGGATCGAACCGCCAAAATACGGCCGACACGCGTCACGGGGCCACGGCCGACGTCATAGCCTCCCGGGTGTCCGGTCGCTATGCACCACATTCCCGGCACCAACTGATCGCTGGTTCCCAACGTCGCGTGCGGCCACGGTTTGCCACCATTTTGGCCGTCGTTGATCTTGATCAATCCCGCATCCACGTTGCGATTCATCCCCAGAGTCGTTGCCATCACATTACGACCGTCCGAAAGGGTGATGATCGCTGTTTTGTTGGGTCGCATGGCCACATGTGCGGCTGTCAGAACGTAACCACTGCCTGTGATGATCACGCCACAACCTTGGGCCGGTCCGATTTTTACACTCACGGTACATGGCACCGCTGATGCTGCTACTCGCCGCTGTTGCTGCTCCAACTTTTGTAGCTGGTCCAACGAATCAGGAATGCCACCATGTTTTAAGAGCTCGGCTAAATCGGCCAAGACAGGAACTTCGGTATCGCCGCTGCTGGGCTGATCTGCTTGAGCCTGAACCGAAATCGGCGACTCTTGGGCCAATACCGGTGAATCTCCAATCGCCCACATTCCGATCGCCAACAAAATGACAAGTGCGGCAACCACCGACCGTTGCCATGGCGAATGATAGGGTGATACAGGACGACTCACAGATACTCTCTTTAGAAAAAACAATGTCACGTACCCGCGGAGGAACTCAATCGAGTCTTCCGCACAAGCCCAACCCTGCGACACAGGATCGCGACGCATTGGTCTGATGGATCCGACCAGGATTGGCCTGATGGACCCCAACAGGATAGGGTTGGGTGGGGTCAAGCAAAACCATTGTAGCCTCCCACCTGGATTTTGGAAAAAGTGGACATAAATACCGAAAAAAACCCAAAAAACGATCACAACCTCCAAGGTGTCCTGGTGGTTGGCTGTGGCTATCTGGGTCGGCGGGTCGCGGATCAATGCCGACGCGCTGGCCACCGGGTCTGGGCGACGACCCGTAGCCGCGGGCGGGCAAACGAGTTGGCGGCCAGTGGATTTGAACCAATCGTGCTGGACTGGACGGACCGACGCTCGCTCGCGGGCTTACCTCAAGTCTCGCATGTTTTGGTTGCCGTTAGCTACGATCGCTCGAGCCAGATCGACCGCTACCAATCACAGGTTGGGGGACTGAGAAACCTGCTTGCTGTTGTCGCGCCTACCGCAAAGATCTGCTACATCAGCACCACCGGCGTGTACCATCAGTGCGACGGTAGCTGGGTCGACGAAAATTCCGTCGCGCGGCCGGTGCGAGAAGGCGGCCAAGTCCATTTGCAGGCCGAGCAAGAACTCCATCGAAACCGTCCCCACGCGCCTTGGACAGTCTTGCGGCTGGCCGGAATCTACGGGCCCAACCGTGTTCCCAGGGCAGCCGATGTGATCCATGGCCGACCCATCCAATCGCCCCAAGACGGCTACCTCAATCTGATTCATGTCGACGACGCGGTCTCGGTTGTGCTGGCGTCGTGGCGGCAAGCAGGCCGACGTCTGTATGTGGTCAGCGATAACCAGCCCGTACTGCGGGGTGATTTCTATCGCGAAATCGCACGACAATGTCATGTCCAGCCACCACGATTCGAGCCACCGTCACCGGCCGCACCCGTAGCCATGCGGTCAGCCAGCAACAAGCGTGTTTGGAACCGTCGGATGAAGAGCGAGCTCGTGCCGCATTTGAAGTACCCGACCTATCGCGAGGGTTTAAGGGATGTTTTGCAGCAATATCCCGGACAATGAACCATCTCTCAGGGGTTTGCGGCTCGACCTTGTCCCCTAAAATGGACCGCGACTCACCTCTCTTCCACTGTCAAAATCATGCTCGTCAAAAAACCGATCTTTCCCGGCATCATTGAACTTAACTTCCAGGCGGGAGAAGTACTTGGGTGCAACGTCTACCTAATCTATGACAACGACGAATGGTTGCTGATTGATATTGGCTACGAAGAAACGGTGGACGATTTTATCGAGATCATTCGGCAGTTGGATTTCCCACTTTCACGCTGCAAGACTCTGGTCGCCACTCATGCCGATGTAGATCACATCCAAGGACTGGCCAAAGCAAAACAGATTCTCAAGACCACAGTGACCGCTCATCCCAGAGCGGTGAAGCCGTTACAAGAAGGCGACACGTTGATTACGCTTGCCGAGATCGAAGCGCAAGGTTTGAAGATGGCGATGCCGCCGGTGGAAATCGAAACACAAGTCAACGACGGCGACATCATTACCGTAGGTAATATCGAGATCCAAGTCTGGCACACACCCGGTCACACCGACAGCCAACTTGCCTTCCGCATCGGCGATGTCTTATTAAGTGGCGACAACATTTATCGCGACGGGTGCATCGGTGCGATCGACGCACATCACGGCAGCGACATCAAAGCATTCGTCCAATCACTCGAGCGAATTCGCGACAGCGATGTCCACTGGCTCGCACCCAGCCACGGTCCGCTATTTCGCAAGGATCCCGACATGTTGAACAAAACCATCGATCGGGTCCGCGGCTATCTGCAAATGGCTGATTTCGGCACGCTTGCCGAGAGCTGGCCACTGATGGATCAGTGGGACGAAGAAGTGGCCACGGGAACGTTGCCTGAAGGTCTGAACGAAGCCAAGTCGTCTTAGAGCAAGCCGCCGGAGTTTGTGGTCAACTCGTTTTGACGAATAAACAGATCGTTTTTGGCCAACGGCCAGACGCAATCGCCATCTCCTATCGCATGCAGGCAACTCGATTTGCACCTGCGCGGCGCCAGCGATTAGATTGAGGTTCTCTTCCGCCGCCGTCTGCCACTGCGGGCATGCCGGTGTTCAACCGATCCCCTCGTTCCAGGTTTGCCGATGCTCCGTTTATACCGCTGCGTTATTGCAATGGCGCTCGTCGCCTTGACCGCCCCGGTCGGCTTCGGCCAATTGGGGCAACCGATACCCATGGCGACGCCGCCTTCGATACCCAAACCGTTGCCCGTGCAGGTCCAACCGCCCAATGAAACCGCGCGGATGCTTTCAGAGGTTCTCGATGAGGATGTCGAACTGGGTGAACTGAACACTCAGCTTGGTCATCTCGCACGTGAATTGTCTGACCAAACTGGCCTCCCGTTTTTCATTGATCAGAAAGGCATCGCGATGGCCGAATTGGGGACGGACAAATCAATTGCCGCCACTCTGCCGCGAATGCCGCTGCGATCGGCACTACGAACTGTCTTGGCCCCATTGTCTTTGCGGGCGGTCGTTCAAACCGATGGACTCGTGATCACCGCCGACTTCACTGAATTGACTCGCCGTGGCATTGCGACCGATCAGTGGATCGATCAGCGCAACAATCGCACGTCAGCCATCACCAAAGCGTTGGACCAGGAACAATCTGTCCGATTTATCGAAACACCACTGCAAGACGCTGTCATGCAGTTAAGCAATCAAAGTCAGATTCCGATGGTCGTCGATCGCCGTGCGCTGGAAGAGATCGGCTTGACCCCCGACACGCCGGTGGTGATGGAGATCGAATCGGTTTCGTTGCGTTCACTGCTGCGGTTGATGTTGCGTGAGTTGGATTTGACGTACATGGTCAAAGACGAAATTTTGCAGATCACGACCATCGAAGCAGCGGAGCAGAACCTGGTGGGTCGAATCTATTTCTTAGAGGCAACGGGATTACCGATTGGAGATCTTGGTCATGCGATCGCCGTGATCCAATCAACGATCGTCCCCGACACCTGGGAGTCCCTTGGCGGACCGTCGACGATGGTGCCGTTGCTGCAGGGTCAAGGTAATCGGCCCGCTCTGCTGATTTCAACGACCACCGACGTGCACGAACAGATCGGCGATCTGTTGCGTTTGATGCGGGAGCATCACGTTGGCCCCGACCCAGTGGTCGACCCCCATGCCAAAGCGGAACCACCTAAAGTCCCGCGTCGCAAACCGGAACAATCCGGCGGAATGTTCTAGGTACGGACGCGTCAATTTTGAACGAAATTCTTTGAATTTGCCGCGCGCCACGAATGGGACTTGCTGCACTATCTAGGTGGAAAGCCATGAACATCACCATTGAAACACCCGAAACGTCGGCCGAGTTGCCCACAACGATTTGCGACGCCGATCTGCTGGATGCGTGGATCCGCGATCAACACGGCCAGTCGCTTGCAACGTTGATCGGGCGGTACAGCGTGATGGTGCTCAGCGTGTGTCGGCGACGCTGCCGGTCAAAATTCGACGCGGAGGACGCTTATCAAACGACTTTTTTGCATTTAGCACGCAATGCGAGCAAGATTCGTCGACCCGAGTGTTTGCCAGGTTGGTTGCATCGCGTCGCGCAGCGCGCTGCCATCGCAACACTGGACACTAAAAATATGGATGTCCTACCCATAGTCGATCCACCCGCCCAACCTGACGACCCGTTGGATCGATTGACCCAGCGTCACGAAGCAATCGTGTTGGATGAAGAACTCGCGGATTTGCCAGAACACTACCGAGCGGCGTTGGTGATGCATGTCCTGGAAGAACGACCGCTTGCCGAAGTCGCTCATCACCTGGGCACCACGGTCGGTTCCATTCGCGGTCGGCTGCAACGAGGCAAGCAACTGTTGGCCCGTCGGCTGCGTAGCCGGGGCATCGTTCCGGTGCTGGCATTTGCTGCAGTGAAGGCCTGGACGGTCAGCGAAGCGGTCGCGACAGATACGAGTCGGACGATGATCGACTCTGCCACAAGCGGCGACTTGCCTGAACAACCCATCGACACTTCTCTGCTCGATTCTCTTCTGCGAAACGGTACCCATGCCATGAATTCTCTTTACACTCTCGGTGGCGTGCTCTGCACAGCCGCCGTCGTCACATTGTTGCTGGTGATCGATCATTCCCCGGCCGTGGGTCAACCGCAATCGCCAATCGTGATGTCCCTTCCGGCGGCACCTCCCAGTACGGATCATGGACAACTGGGGCACTTGGCCCAGATTGTCGGCGACCAACCCAAGCCGCAGCAAAATCAGCCCAGCAACAATTCGCAAGGACAATGGAATGAGGTTCAAACAGCTTCTGATCCTCCCCAATTTTGGATCAACAAAGCGGTTGTTCCAAAACCAGAAGGCGCGATCGCTAAGCGAGCGGTCGAGGCAATGGAGACCGACGTTGACTTGAACATCGAGCCAACGACGATCGCCGATCTATCGGCCCAACTCACGACCGCGACCGGAGTTCCAGTCCTCGTCGATGAAAGGGGTGTCGCCTTTGCCAAACTGCAGCCGAGCAGCCCGATCGCAGCGTTTGATCGTTCAGCGATCCCGTTGAAAACTGCGCTCGTATTGATATTGAAACCGTACGGACTCAAAGCAGTCGTCAGCGAGGAGGGCATTACGATCACGGCCGATCCGGCAACATTGGTTCACAAGGAGATCGGTACGGCACAGTGGATCAACATTCGTAATGACGTCGCCGAAGAGATCGCAAAAACGCTGCAGACGAAATGTGATCTCGACTTGGTGGAAATTCCCCTAATCGAGATGGCTGAAAATATTGAGGCCAAATACTTGGTGCCCGTCAGGGTGGATGATCGCGCGCTCGAAGAGATCGGAATCTCGTACGAGCAACCCGTCTCGGGACGATTCTCGAACGTTAGCTTGGACAGCGCCCTGTCGACCATGCTTCAAGACATGGACTTAACGCTGACGATACGCGACGAATCACTGGTGATCACGACGATCGAAGCCGCCGAGGCTTCGCTACTGAATCGAATCTATTGGCTCGAAAGCACCGGTTTCGCACCGGGTGATTTCAATTCGATCATCCAGGTCATTCAAACAACCATTGTCCCCGACACCTGGGAGGCACTCGGCGGATCGTCGACGATGTCACCGCTGGTGACTGGCCGACCGGCGATCCTGGTGTCGACTACCTATGACGTTCACGAGAGCATTGACAATCTGTTTCGCAGTTTGCGGCAAGCCCATTTTGGATCCGATCCCGTCATAGAGCCAGTCTTAGTCCCGGCATCGCAAGTCCTACCACGCAACCAAATGGGCGGCGGATTTATGTAATCTCTACGCCGACAGATTGGATCCCACATCGGTTCGATAGGCCGACATCGCCGGCAGCAAACCTGCGATCAACGCCAGGATCAACACCAACGGCAAGATGTAAATCTCGTAGAAACTGGTGGTAAACATCCCCGGCCGCACACCCGTTTGAGCTTCGATCATTGGACTGGCAATCCAGATCGCAAAGTGCGCCAACAGCCAACCCAACACGCCGCCGATCACAGCGATCAACAAACTTTCGCACAGGATGATCGACGTTACGGTGTCACGTCGTGCCCCCAATGCCCGCATCACGGCAATATCACGACGGCGATCGTTCATGGAGTTGTAAATCGCGACCAAAATCCCCACCGCCGCGACCACACAAGTGATCAACGTAATCACTAACAGGGCCGTCAACAGGGGCCCGACAATCGCATTCATCAATTTTGCGATCTCACCGACCGGTGCTGCGGCTTGCGCCTGCAGACTCTCATTGATCTTGTTCTGCATTGGCGGTGCCATGAACAGGTTTCCATTGCGAATCAAGATCGATGTCACTTCTCGCTGGGGGATGGTCAGCGGTGTCCATTGATCATCGCCGAAACCCTCGGTGGGATCGACGATCACTTCGTCACCGGTCAGCGGCTTAGCGTGATTCTCCAGCAAATAGAATCCTTCCAAATTCGTGAAGGCCGCGCGATCATTGGGTGTTCCCGTTGGGTCCAGAATCCCGACCACCACAAACCCTTGTCCATGTCCCTTTCCTTCGGGATCACCATGGGTGGGCTTGAACTCTTCGCCAACGCTGATCCCCATCTCGGCGGCCACACGTGAACCCAACACGGCTTCGAAGAATCGATTCTCCGGCGAATACTCCATGAACGCTCGACCGGAGGAGAACGTGAATTCTTCGTCCACATCCGGGCCATGACGCAGCTTTTCAAAAAACTCAGGCGTCGTCCCCACCGCGCGAAACTCGCCGTAGTAATCGCCCAAAGCCAAGGGAATCGCGAACCCACCGGCAATGAACGCCGCGTACTCGCCATCCCGCTCGCCCAATGCCGGATCGCCACCGAACTTCCGGACCATTTCTGCGCGTTGCTCTTGGTCAAAGAACTCCATGTACTCGGTGTACGGCAAATTCTCGATCGGTTGACTCAGGTAATAAACGCTATTGAGCGTCAGTTGCAACGCGCTGCCTTTGGGTCCGACAACCAAGTTGTAGCCCACTTGCGCATTGCGACTGAAGGCCTCGCTAACGATGCCAAAGATCGACAACACCAACACCACCAATCCAACACCCAATGCTAACGACAGAGTCGTCAGGATGCTGGAAAGCGAACGGTGGCAAAAATTTCGCCAAGCTATCTGAATCAGCGACATATTCTCGTAGAACGGACTTCAGTCCGTTACCCGCAAAAAGGAATCGGAAACAAAACTAGCACGCCTGCCGCCCAACTAGGACGCGGCAAAAGCTCGGTTGATCTCATCAAGCCGATCGACCCGCGAAAACCGCCCCGCTACGTCCATACTGTGCGTCACCATCAGCAGCGAAATGTTCTCTTCGTCACAAGACGTTCGGATCAGGTTCAAAACACTATCGGCGCTGGCCGGATCGACGTTGGCGGTCGGCTCGTCGGCCAATAACAACTTTGGCTTGCCCGCCAGCGAGCGGGCAATCGCCACCCGTTGCTGTTGGCCCACCGACAGCTGACTCGGTTTGTAATGCGCGCGATCAGCCAAACCGACGCGATCCAGCAGATCGATGGCACGGGCAGGGTCGATTCGACCGTGGCCAAACGTCATTCCCAGGCGGACGTTTTCCAGTGCCGTGAACGCGGGCAACAGGTTAAATGTCTGAAACACATAGCCAACCATCGACGCCCGAAAACGATCGCGACCTTGTTCGCTGAGCGATGTCAGCTCGATGCCGCCCACACGGATGCTTCCTGAATCGGCGGCCAGCAAGCCGGAGATCAAGTGCAGCAGTGTCGTCTTGCCACCGCCGCTTTCACCGATCAAAACGACTTGTTCGCCATCGTCGATCTGAAAGTTGGGCAGGTCCAGAACCGTCAACGAACCACCGCCGGGCTGGTCAAATGTCTTGACTAAATCTTTGATCACTAAGGTCATGGTTATTTTGTCGGCTATCGCCGTCTCATCGCTCGTTGCAGTCCACGGTCGGTATCACGTTTCTTCATCGATTCGCGTTTGTCGTGCAGTTTCTTGCCTTTGACCAATCCCATCACGCATTTGGCAATGCCACGATCGTTGAAATAAACCCGCAACGCAATCAACGTCAGACCACGTTCGTGGGCGCGTCCGGCAAAACTATCAAACTCGCGATCATGAACGAGCAACTTGCGGGGTCGTCGCGGATCATGATTCCACATCCCCGCGTTGGCGTAGTGGCCGATGTCAGCACCAATCAACCACAGTTCGCGTCCCTTGGTGCGAATGTAGGCTTCGTCGAGCGATAGTTTTCCGTCTCGCATCGATTTCACTTCGCTGCCCATCAACATCATGCCGCACTCGACCGAATCGATGACTTCGTACCGATGGCGGGCCTTGCGATTTTCCGAAACCATGGTGATACCGGTATCGGCTTTCTTTTTCGCGCCCGACTTCTTGGACCCGGATTTCTTGCTACCGGAAGCTTTTTGAATCCCGGTTGGTTTTGACTTTTTGTTCTTTTTGGACATGACGGGCGAATTGTACTCGCAGAGCCTCCACAGTCGCAGGGCCGTTCGTTTTTCCCTCACGGCCATTCTTTGCACCCGCCCGGAACCATTGCCGTGTCAGCCGACGCTTTCGATGCTTTGACCGACACGTTTTACGTTGGCACCCCGCGGATGTTACGGGGCACCAGCGCCCGCGACCCTGGGTTTCCCTAGTCGTTCGCACTACAATGCGTTGGATAGACCGTTTTGGTTCATTTTTTTATTTGGAATGTTTGATGGCTTTTCGCCTGCCCGTGGTCGTTGAACCCGAAATGCCCCAAGGC